>JAFDVT010000218.1 GCA_018268875.1 Acidobacteriota bacterium | reverse complement strand
TTCCAGCCGGTGGTGGCGCGAATGTTGTGGCGGCGGAAGGCGAGGCGTATGTTGGCGGGATCTGCTCCGGCTTCGAATTCGCCTGCGAAGGGCACGCCGTAGGAGCCTTCCTCATAGCGGTAACCTGCATCGAAAAAAGTCTTTTTGCCGATCCAGCCGGCGCCGCCCGTGGTGTTGCTGCTACGCGTCGAAGAATTGAGAATCTGGCCGATGGGCGTGCGATAGTCACCGGTACGCTGGCCGCTGCCAGAACCCCAGAGCGACCAGTTGCCGATGCCGAGGTCGAAGCCGCCGCCTCCGCTCGCCTGGGCGTTGGCAGTGCCGGCGGAGCCCGTAATGTAGCCGTGGAGGCCGGCCTGCGGCTTGTCCTGTCGCAGATGGTGGCCGGTGATGGCGTTGACGACTCCACCGATGGCGTTGCTGCCGTAGAGGAGCGTCGCGGGTCCTTTGACGACCTCGAGACGTTCGAGGTTGACCGGGTCGATCGACTCGCCGTGGTCGCCGGACTGTGACGAGAGCGCGCCGGTGGGTACGCCGTCCTGCATGACGAGGACGCGGTCACCGTCGAAGCCACGGATCACCGGGCGCGAGGTTCCGGGCCCGAAGCTGCGCTTGGCCACGCCGGGCTGGTATTCGAGCACTTCGCCGAGGGAAGGCTTGGCGTTGAGGGCGAGGTCCACGCCGTCGAGCGAGGTGACGGTCTGGAAGGATTCGAAGGTGGTCTGTTCGTTGCCGTTGGCGGTGACGGTGAGGGTCTCCTTGACGGCTGCGAGTTGGAGGGCGAAGTCGGCGGTGGCGGTCGAAGTATCAGAGGCGAGGGTTACGACCTTGGACTGATCGGTGAGCGATTGGAGATGCACAACCACCTGGTAGGAGCCGGGGGCGAGTCCGGTTACTTCGTAGCGGCCGTCGTCGTTCGAAATGGCGGTGCGCCCGGTTCGCGAAACGGTGATCGTGGCGCCATGGACCGGCGCGCCGTTGGCGGCTAGCGTGATCTTGCCGGTGATCGAGGCGTTGCCGGTGGGGGGCGCGGCGGAGGCGACGGTCGCGAGCAGGGCAACAACAGCTAGCAGCAGCAGCGGAGTTTTCATTCCTGACTCGACAGTAGCGGAGGAATTTGGAATTTCCGAGGCCGGAGTTACGACCGGAATGGTTTGGGCCGCTGAGCGGGCTAGTTTTGACGGTGGACGGACTTGCCGGATCCGGCAGGAAGAACCTGGAATCGCGTTGCGCGCATAATCGAAAAGGCGGACGAATCGACTCGCATGCAAGCCCTTCTTCTCACACTCCTTCTTTCCTGGCCGGCCGATCTACCCTACAAGCCCGTGCCGCAAGACGCCAAATTGAAGCACGCGCCCGCCTTTGTGGATAGCGCAAAGCTGGGGAAAGAGGGCAAGCAACCGGTTCTGCTGATTGAGGGTTCCCTGCCCTCTTCCTGTCATCATTTACGGCTGGATCTGACGGGCAAACCGGATTCGAAAAAACGGATCGCGGTGAAGGCGTATTCGGTAGCCGATCCAAAGGCCATGTGCGGGCAGATGTTGCAGCCGTTTTCGGTGAAGGTCCCGGTGAAGGCCAAGAAAGGGACCTACACGGTGGTGATCAACGAGCAGGCGATGGGGACGATTGAGATCCCCTAGTTCAACAGGAAGGCGTTGAACAGCATTTTGAAGGTTTCGTAGCTTTGGGCGCGGTACTGGGGGCGGAAGCCGAACAGGATCGCGCGGCCGCAGCCCATCGGGATGTCCAGCAACGCCGATTTCTGGGCAATGTGTTTTGCGCCCAGAAGCCATCCCGACGCCATCACGGCCGAGGCGGGATAGTTGGCGACCGATGCCGTTCCATCCGCGAGGTCCCAGGCCGGGCTGGCTTCATTCCAGATGGTGAGTTCGCGAGGCAGGCCGAAGGTCAACGGATGCGCGGAGTCGAGGGTGACTCGCAGCAGCGAACCGGGACAGTAGAAGTCGCGACTGGAGACGCCCTTCAACACGTTTCGAATTTTGAGGCCGAGTTCGTTGGCGGCGTAATCGGTGGCGTGGTTCAGGAAGATGAGCGTGCCTCCGGCGTTGGCGAAGTCCTTGAGGGCGGCGGCGCCTTGCGGTCCCAGGCCGCCGGTGTATTCGTCCGGCATCGAACCCTTGCGATAGCCTTCCGCGATGGCGGCGGATTGCTGGTCCGCGAACACGATCACGTCGTACTTCGCTCGCAGGCCGCCGGCGATCACTTCGGCGTTGCCGAGGGATTTGTAGGCGAAGGCGAAGTCTTCAAGAAGCCAGCGGGTCCAGCCCTCGTCCATCGAAGGGATGTGAGCTTTGTATACGGCGACCTTTGGACGGGCGACCTTGACGAAGTCCTGGGAGACGGCGGTGGTCGCGAACTCGCCGGTGGTTTTGCTGCGATAGACGGAGGTTCCGGCGTTCCAGGAGCGGTTCGCCTTGCGCCAGGAGTCGATGTCGGAGGCGGCCCAGTTGGCGGAGACGGCGGGGAAGGTAGGTGCGCCGGAGAGCGGCTGGGTCTTCGCGTCGAACCTCGCGGCGATGATCTTGACGTTGGCTCCCATGAGGAGCGGCAAGGTGTGTGCGGTTACGTCGTACGGGCGTTTGGGCGGACCTCCGGGATAGAGGCGCAGGTCGGGATACTTCTGGTTTTCGAGCAGCGTTT
>JAFDVT010000217.1 GCA_018268875.1 Acidobacteriota bacterium | reverse complement strand
GCGATCAACTTCGGCTATCGAGCATTTCCGGCCGGTACGAATGAGAAGGCCGAACTGAACAAGATCATCGCGGATGCCTATCAAAAGGGGCTGGTGTTTCTAACAGATCAGGATGCGAGACCGCTTGGGTCGCTGCATCCGAAAGCGCATTTGTGGGACAGCGGGGCGAATCCTGTCGAGGAACTAGCGAGGCTGATGAAGGTTCGCGAACGGGTGTTGGCGAGGTTCGACCAGCGTGTGATTCGCGAGGGTGAACCGATGAGTTCGCTCGCCAACGCGCTGGTTCCCGCCTATCTCCTGCATCGTTATCAATTGGAAGCCGCCGCGAAAGTGTTGGGTGGCGCCGACTATACGTTCGCGTTGCGGGGCGATGGTCAAAAGGTGTTCGAAGTGGTTGCTGGAGCGCAGCAGAAACAGGCGTTGGCGGTACTGCTCGCGGCGCTGAAGCCGGAGGCTCTGGAGTTCTCGCCGAAGCTGTTGTCGCTGCTGCCGCCGCAGGCCAATCAGTACCCGAGGACGCGCGAGAACTTCGCCGGACGCACGGGGTTGGCGTTTGATCCGCTAGGCGCGGCCGAGGCCTTGGCGAACCACATCGCGGGGTTGATCCTGCAACCGGAACGCGTGGCCCGCCTGGTGCAGTATGGGGCTCAGAATGCGCAGAACCCGGGTCTTGGGGATGTGGTGGATGCGCTGGTGGATGCGACGTGGAAGGCTCCCGCGGCGAAGGGGATGCAGGCGGAAATTCAGCGCAGTGTCGATGCCGTGGTGCTCTATCACCTGATGGCATTGGCCGCCAACGACAGCGTGCCGGCGCAAGTTCGAGCGATCGCCCGCCACCGCCTGCATCGCCTGGGGGAGTGGATGAAGCCGATGTCTTCCACCGCGGGGGGAGGTTGGGCGGAGTTTTACTTTTACGCCCAGGACCGGATTCAGAGGTTCGAGAACAATCCAAAGGAAGTGACCATCCCGAAGCCGGCGGAACCGCCACCTGGACAACCGATCGGTTGCGAGGAGTGGAATCCGGCGCTTCCGCTCGGAGGACGCGGTGTCCCGGTGCCCCGGTGAAAATTGCTATATACTGCACAGTGGAGGAGGTTTTATTTTGAATTTGAAGCGGAGTTTATTCGCCGCATTGTGCTTGACTGCAAGCGCGGCGTTTGCGGATACGTGGAGCTTTGAAACGCCCGCATTGGCGAGCGGCACCTATGACATTTATGGAGTCGGCGGTTCGATTGACGGGTGGACGGCTACGGGAACTACTTGTGGCACCAACTGTATTCTTCGGCTGCAGACCAACTACGTCGAGGCCGGCGGTGCGTTGCAGTTTGTTGCTCAAGACGGCGCGGCATCCCTGGATTTAACGGGGGCGGGCAATACCGGCCAGAATGGCATTACGCGGACGTTCAATCTGACCGCGGGCCGGAATTACACCTTGTCGTTTTGGATAGCGGACATCAATGGGGCGAATTACGCGGCGCCGTCGAGCCTGACACTGACAGTTGGCGGAAGTGGCCCGATGAACTACACGACCACGACGACTGGTGGGGTAGCGACCTGGACAATGCGCAGCTATTCGTTTACGGCGACTGGTTCGACGGACATCTCGTTTGTCAATATGACGCCAGTCGGGGACAACTACATGGGCCTCGATAACGTGTCGTTGAATGCTGTCCCGGAACCGGCCGGAATCGCGGCTTTGAGCGCGGGTGCGCTCGGGTTGTTGTTGTCGACCGTTCGGCGCAGAAACCGGACCTAACCGCAATCACCGAAAGACTCAAGAAGAATGGGGCGCTCCGCCGAGGGGCGCCCTTTTTGTATTCGCAAGGCTGGTTGAAAATGGCTGGAATTCGTGAGTATCGTGGCTTATGCGCCGTCGCGAGTTGTTTTCCACCGCCGCTACCGTAACGGGGTTCGCGGCTTTTCAAAGCGATGCTGTTCTCCGCGCGCAGAACGCTACCGCATCGTCATTCGAACGTCCCGCCGACTCTGTGGCTCGTGACGAGGATTTCTGGCTCAACATCCGGCACGCTTTTACGGTCGATCGCAACATGATCAACCTCAATAACGGAGGCGTGTCGCCTTCGCCGAGGGTGGTCAGCGATACGGAGAAGCGCTACCTCGACATCGAGAATCTAAGCCCGTCCTACTACATGTGGAACGTGCTGGACCCCGGCATCGAAACCGTCCGCCGCCGCCTGGCGCGGGCGTTTGGCTGCGATACGGAAGAGATCGCCATCACGCGCAATGCGAGCGAGGCGCTCGAAATCGTGCAACTGGGCATGAACCTCAAGGCGGGCGACGAGATTCTGACGACCAATCAGGATTATCCGCGCATGATCACCTGCTGGAAGCAGCGCGAACGGCGCGATGGCGTGGTGCTGAAGCAGATTTCGTTCGAAGTTCCGCCGCCCAGCATGGACTACCTGGTGAAGCGGTTTGAGGACAACATCACGCCGAAGACCAAGGTGATCCACCTTTGCCACATCACGAATCGCACGGGGCAGATCTTTCCCGTGAAGAAGATTTGCCAGATGGCGCGGGCGCGCGGGATTGAAGTTGTCGTCGACGGGGCGCACGCGTTTGCGCAGTTTCCGTTCAGGCACGAGGATCTGGACTGCGATTATTACGGTACGTCGCTGCACAAGTGGGTATTGGCGCCGATCGGGACGGGCATGCCGTACGTGCGCAAAAACAAGATCAAGAACATCTGGCCGATGATGCCCGCGCCCGAAGGAATGGACCAAAATATCCGAAAGTTCGAGGAGATCGGCACGCATCCGGCATCGCAACGCAATGCGATCACCGAGGCGTTGAACTTTCACGAAAGCATCGGTCCCGAGCGCAAGGCGGCGAGGTTCCGTTACCTGCGCAAGCGCTGGTCGAACCAGTTGCGGCAGTTGCCTGGGGTGAAGATCCTGAACAGCGAAGACCCGGAGCAAAGCTGTGCGATCGGGTTCATTCAGGTGGAGGGATTCAAGTCGGGGGAACTCGCCAAGCACCTGTGGGACAAGTACCGCATCTGGACCGTTGGCGTGGGGCTGAAGGGCGAGTACGACGGGTTGCGGATCACGCCGAACGTCTACACGACGCTTGAAGAAGTAGACACGTTCACCGAAGTGATGGATAAAATCATTCGCAAAAAGGCGCTGGTTTAAAGCAGGCGTTTGAGCCGGATCTCGACCTTGGGATCCGGCGTCGCTTTGGTGGCCGCGTTGCCTGCGTTGCCCGCGCTGCTCGAACGCTCGCGCTGACGGTTGAGAAGGAGTTCGTTGTCGTTGACGAACTTGCCTTCAAACCGGATGCGCGATTCGTTGATCTGATTGCCCTGCTGTTCTTCCGCGAGCACCACGAAGTTCACCGTGTCGCCGACCACCAGTCCTTCGACCACAGGGCTGCTCTTGTAATCGCCGTACAGCTTGCCTCCGATGAGGTTGCCGGTTTGCGTCAACTTCATCGACACGTCGATCTTGTCGCCCTGGCGGTTGAGAATGTAACCGTTCCAGATGCCGTTGAGGTCGGCGGCTGCCAATAACAGTACAAAGGGCAGGATCATAATCAAGCCTTCAAAAGTCCACGCAGCGGACCCGTGCTGTCGGCGAAGCGTTCGACCGGCGCGCCGAAGGCATCGAGCATCGAGACGTACAGATTGGCAAGCGGGTCGTCCACTGTGTATTCCAGATGCTGGCCCGTGTTCAACCGGCCGCCGCCACCTCCGCCGACGACGATGGGAAGCTTGTGAGGGTCATGCCGGTCGCCATCGCTGAGGGCGGAGGCGAACATCACCATCGAGTTGTCGAGGACGGTGGAATCGCCTTCCCTCATGGCGGCGAGGCGCTGCAACAGGTACGAATACTGTTCGATGTGCCAGCGGCTGATGATCTCGTATTGCCGAAGCTTGTCTTCGTCCTTCGAATGGTGCGAAACGTCATGATGGCCGGCGCTGCAGCCTTCGAGGAAACGGAAACTGACGTTGCTGACGGCGTTGCCGAACATGAACGTCGCGATGCGCGTGGTGTCCGTTTCAAAGGCCGTCGCGATCATGTCCATCATGAGGTGGACGTGGTCGGCGTGGCCGCTGGGCGTCTCGGCAGGCTTGGATGCTTCGGTGAGCGGAGCGCGGGCTTTCCACGTGCGGCGCGAGGCCTGCGACGAACGCTCGACGCGTTCTTCCATGCCGCGCATCACGGACAGATATTCGTCGATGCGATGGCGGTCTGCCGAACCGAGTTGGGAGCGGAGCGAATTGGCATCGCCGAGGACACGGTCGAGCAGAAGCTTATCCATCTTGGCGGTGTTCGCCGGCGTGCCGTTGCCCGCTCGGAAGAGGCGTTCCCACACCGAGCGAGGGTTGATTTCGCGCGCCAGCGGCGTAGTCGGCGCGGACCACGCGATGTGCGATCCGTAGATGCGCGTGTAGCCGACCACCGCGTCGACGCCAATCGCGACGGGGGTTACGCCAAGTTCGAGCGACGGGAGCGGAGTGGCCGCGCCCAAGCGCTGCGCAGCGATCTGATCGACGGAGACGCCGTTGCCGATGTCGGCGCCGGGAGTCTTCTTGATGGTCGTGCAGGTGAGGATCGCGGATTCTTTTACGTAATGGCCATCGCCGCCTTTGGAACCCTGATTCCAGAGATTGCTAAGGACGTTGATCTTGTCCTTAACGGGGGCGAGCGGTTCGAGCGTTTTCGAAAGCTTGAAGTCCGTGCCAGTGCCTTCCGGAACCCAATGTTTGACGTTCACGCCGTTGGGCATGTAGAGGTACGCCATGCGGACAGGCGGCTTGCCGGCGGTTGTGTTGGCGGCGGCCATCGCTTCAAGCCAGGGCAGGCCGAGACTGGCGCCCGCGCCGCGGAGCAATGTACGACGGGAAATCCGGAAGCGGTTCATGTCAGTTCTTGACCTCTCTTTTCGTAACAGGGGCGGGCTCCAGCGATGGCGCCTGGTAACGGAACGGACGGCTTGTGACGATGGCTTCGAGCAAGCTACGTGAACTGTAGTTGTTCTGCTTTACTGCAGCAACAATTTCATCCAGTGTACAGGAGTCGTTCAGCGTGAGCCCGCGGCCCAGGGCGTAGCCGAGAAGCTTGGCGGCAAGGTTGCGGACAAAGACGTCCTTGCGATCCATCAGCATCTGTTTGAGGCTGGCGGGACCTTCCAATTTCGTCCCGTCCATCAGTTCGGCATGGGCGTCCACAGGGACGCCGTTTTCTTCGGTACGCCAACGGCCCAGCACGTCGTAGTTTTCGAGCGCGAAACCAAGCGGGTCGATACGCGCGTGGCAACTGGCGCAGACCGCGTTTTCACGATGGATGGCCAGCTTTTCGCGAACCGTCTTTGCGTTGGCGGCACCCTTGGCATCGTCGAGCGCGGGTACATTCGGCGGAGGCGGCGGAGGCGGCGCGCCAAGGAAGTTTTCGAGGATCCACACGCCGCGTAGCACGGGGCTTGTGCGGTAAGGATGCGAGGACACCGCAAGTACCGCCGGCATGCCGAGAAGGCCGCCACGATTGGAGTTTTCCGGCAGTTCGATCCAGTGCGGCTGGGCGCTTTGGTTCTTGTTCAGCGCGAGCTTGAGATCGAAATGCTTGGCGAGGTTGTTGGTTCCGATAGAGTGCTTGGAATCGATGAAGCTGAGCAGCGATTCATCGCGGATCAGGACCTCGCGGAAGAAATACACGGGCTGCAGGCGGATGTCGGACTTGAGTTCCTCGCTGGCGGCATAGGTGGGAAACAGCGCGGCATCGGGCGCTTTGGTACCCAAAAGATCGCGCGTGTGCAGCCACTGTTCGACAAAGCGCTGGGCGAAGGTGCGCGATTTTTCGCTCCGCAGCATCACGCCGATCAAAGTCTTGAGCACTTCCGGTTCGTGCAGCTTGCCGGATGCGGCGACGT
>JAFDVT010000216.1 GCA_018268875.1 Acidobacteriota bacterium | reverse complement strand
GCGGGATCGAAGTCGCCGGTGGCGCCCAGCGCATAGCGGAACGTGTTCCGGAACTTGCGATAGGCATCCGAAAGCTGCTTCAGGATCGACTGGCCGAGCCGCACGTCCTCGTAGTAGGCAACCGACGACACCCACAGGCGCAGAACCTCGGCGCCGTATTCTTTGATGACGGCTTCGGGCTCTACCGTGTTGCCGAGCGACTTCGACATCGCGCGGCCCTGTTCATCCAGCGTCCAGCCGCTGGTGACGATCTCACGATACGGCGGTTGGCCCTTCAGAGCCATCCCGATCAGGAGCGAGGAGTGGAACCACCCGCGATACTGATCGCCGCCTTCCAGGTACATGTCGGACGGCCATTCGAGGTTGTTGCGATCGCAAAGCACCGCCAAATGCGACGCTCCGGAATCGAACCAGACGTCCAGAATGTCGGTCTCTTTCTTGAAGCTGTGCCCGCCGCACTTGGCGCACGTCAGCGGACCGTCGACGAGTTCCTCGACCGTCATCGAATACCAGGCGTCCGCCGTATGGGTCTTGAACTTCTCGATCACGCGATCGAGGATCGCCTTGTCGGTCACCGTGGTTTCGCACGTCTCGCAATGGAAGGCGACGATCGGCACACCCCAGACGCGCTGGCGCGAGATGCACCAGTCCGGGCGCGTCGCGATCATGTTCGAGATGCGTTCTTCGCCCCATTCCGGATGCCAGCGGACGCCTTTGATCGCCTCGAGCGTACGCTGCCGCAGGTCGTTGCGTTCCATGCCGATGAACCATTGTTCGGTGGCCCGGAAGATCGTCGGCTTGTGGCAACGCCAGCAATGCGGATAGCTGTGTTCGATCTTTTCCTGTCCCAGCAACGCCTCGTGCCGCGTCAGGATGTCGATGACGATCGGGTTCGCCGCCCACACGCTCTTGCCAAGCAGTTCTTCCGGCAGTTGCCCGTCGGCTCCTTCGGCCTGAAACATGCGCCCGCCGGCGTCCACCGGACAGTAGGTCGCGATGCCGTACTGCTGGCCGACGACATAGTCTTCCTGTCCATGGCCGGGCGCCGTGTGAACCGCGCCGACTCCGGCTTCCAGCGTGACGTGATCGGCCAGGATGCCGCGCGAATCCCGTTCGAGGAACGGGTGATCGAACACCGTGCCTTCCATCTTCGCGCCGCGGAACGTCGCCACCACCGGCAGTTCCACCGGCCAGCCGAGTTTGGCCGCCGTCTTGTGGACGAGTTCCGACGCGATGATGTACACATCGCCGTCCACCAGGACAGCCGAATACTCGTAACGCGGGTGGAAACTGATGGCCATGTTGGCAGGCATGGTCCAAGGCGTGGTGGTCCAGATGACCCCGTACACCTTGTGGCCTTTCAGTTCCGGCGCGATGTCTTCCGGCGGCGTCTTGAGCGCAAAGCGCACCCAGATGGACGGGCTCGAATGATTTTCGTATTCCACCTCGGCCTCGGCCAGCGCGGTGCGGCAGTTCATGCACCAGTTCACCGGCTTCAGGCCCTTGTAGATGTAGCCCTTGTCGAGGAAGTCCACAAACGCCTGCGCGATCACCGATTCGTAATCGGCAGACATCGTGGAATAGTAGTCGTTCCAGCGTCCGAACACGCCAAGACGGATAAAGTCCTTGCGCTGCAGGTCCACGAACTTGTCGGCGTACTTGCGGCATTCGGCCCGGATCTGGGCCTGCGTCATGGTGGCCTTTTTCGAGCCGAGCAGCGAATCGACCTTGATTTCGATAGGCAGGCCATGGCAATCCCAACCCGGGATGTACGGCGAATCGAAGCCGGCCATGGTTTTGGACTTGATGATGAAATCCTTCAGAATTTTGTTGAATGCGTGACCCAGGTGAATGTTGCCATTGGCGTACGGCGGCCCATCGTGGAGCACGTACCGCGGACGTCCGGCGCCGGTTTCACGCAGCTTCTGGTAGAGGCCGATGCTATCCCACCGGGCGAGCGTTTTGGGCTCGTTTTGGGGCAGGTTGGCCTTCATCGGGAATTCCGTCTGGGGAAGCCGGACGGTCTTCTTCAGTTCAACTTTCGGGGATTCCATTGGAATGTACTCCCATGGTAACAATCCAGTCCAGAGCGGAATTAGACGGCCGCTTCTGATACAGTGGCCAAGCTATGAATCGTCGGCATTTTCTGGGAACAGCAGCCGCGGCAGCAGTGGCAACGCCTGCCTCCGCGCAATCGGGAGAGCGTCCGAACATCCTGTGGATCACCTGCGAGGACATGTCGCCGAACCTCGGCTGTTACGGTGACAAGTTCGCCGACAGCCCAACGATCGACGCGTTCGCCGCGCGCAGCCTGCGCTATGGCACCTGCTGGTCCAACGCCCCGGTTTGCGCCCCCGCGCGAACCACCATCATTTCCGGCATGTACCCGCCGTCGACGGGCGCCGAACACATGCGCAGCGAAACGAAACTCGCGCCGGGACAGAAGATGTTCCCGCAGATCCTGCGCGAACAGGCAGGCTACTACACCTCCAACAACGTGAAGGAGGATTACAACATCGCCCACACCGGCAAGGTTTGGGACGACAGTTCCAACAAGGCGCACTTCCGCAACCGCGCCTCCAAGAACCAGCCGTTTTTCAGCGTTTTCAACTTCGTCATCACGCACGAGAGCCAGATTCGGAAAACGCCGCACGAACTCAAGCACGACATGCGCGAGGTGCGCATTCCGCCGTTTTATCCCGACGAGCCGGAAGTTCGCCACGACTGGGCCCAGTACTACGACAACATCAAAACCATGGACGGCATGGTGAAGCGCGTGCTGGATGAACTACAAGCCGATGGTCTCGCCGATTCCACCATCGTGTTCTTTTATTCCGACCACGGCGCCGGCATGCCACGCTATAAACGCTGGCCGTACGATTCGGGCCTCCACGTGCCGTTTATCGTGCATTTCCCCGAAAAATACAGGCATTTGGCGCCGAAAGACTACAAGCCCGGCGGCTGGGCGGACCGTCTCATCGGGTTCATCGACCTCGCGCCGACCGTGCTGAGCCTCGCCGGGTTGAAGAAACAAAGCTACCACCAGGGCTATGCCTTCCTGGGACCGCAAACCGAGCCGGAACGCCCCTATCTGTTCGGCTTTCGAGGCCGCATGGATGAACGGATTGACCTGGTTCGCAGCATTCGCGACCAGCGTTACGTGTACATCCGGAACTTCCTGCCGCATCGCATTTACGGCCAGTATTTGAGCTATATGTTCGAAATGCCGACGGTTCGAAAGTGGAAGGAACTGTTCGACGCCGGCAAGCTCAACGCCGTGCAGAGCGCGTTCTGGAAGACCAAGCCCGCCGAAGAATTGTACGACTTGCAGGCCGATCCCGATGAGATTCGGAATCTCGCGCAGAACCCCACGGCGGAACATCGCGCCACGATGAATCGCCTGCGCAACGCGCTGATGGCGGAGGCATACGAGATTCGCGACGTGGGCTTTTTGCCCGAGGCCGAAATGTACGCCCGCGCGGGTTCCGATGCCCCGTACACGATGGGCCACGACCCCAAGCGGTACGACGCGAAGAGAGTCCAGCAGGCCGCGCTCCATCCGGACAAGGCGAGCCTCACCGACGCCGACTCTGCGGTTCGTTACTGGGCGGCAACCGGGATCTTGATCGGCGGCGCGAAGACGGTGACGTCCAATCTGCCAGCGCTGCGCAAGGCCATGCGCGACACCAGCCCGAACGTCCGGATTGTGGCCGCCGAGTGCCTGGCGCGCTATGGTCCCGCGGGCGATGTGGGTCCCGCGATGGAAGTACTGCTGACTGAGGCGAACTGCGAAAAAACCAACAACTACGTCGCGACGGCGGCGTTAAACGCGTTGACGGAGGTGAGCCCGGCTACCCGTGCGTCGTACCGGTCGCGCATCGCGGCGCTTCCGAAAGACAACAAGACCGAAGCGCAACGCGCCCAAGGGTATGTGCCGAGGTTGCTCGACCACTTGCTTAGCTAACATTTGACCCGCGCGTGGCCGTAGTTCCGGGCCAGTGAGGTGCCCCCAAATTGTCGTCTCCAAACAAGCCGGCTGAGTCCAAGGCAAAACTGCCAAAGTTTTATGGATTCATCCAGCTTGTTTTGCTGTTGAGCCTGCTGCCGTCGATCTATTCTTACGCGCTGTACGGCTGGCGGCCGGTCGTGATCGCGCCGTATTACTTCCAGCCAGACCTCGGGAACCAAGTTCGGTTCTTCCCGGATAGCTATACCAAGCAATCCACTGTCTTTTACCGGAAGCTGGAGGAAACCAAGCTTGAGGCTGTGCAACGCCGGTTCGTCTGGAACGCGGCGGCGACGCCGGAAGGTGCGGGCCGCGGCACCTACGAATACTTGGCCTTTCTTTGCATCCTCGGCATCGCCCTGTGGCTGTACGCGCTCTTTACCGGCCAGCTTCGCGAGGCATTTTGGCGGCTCCTGCTCGGACTTGCGGTTCCCAACACCGTACTGCTCCTGGCCGGATATTACCTGGCGACGAACTCTCACCTTCCGCCTGAGCTTGCCTTCGCCGTTGCCCCAAAGATCGCGATGTTCTGGTTCGCTGCGCGCGGGCGTTTCCTGTCACGCTCCACGCTTCTATTTGCCTTGCCATTGGTGGTCTTGATGATCGCCGCGCCGGCTTCCTCCAATTGGATCTTGGAGGTATTGGTCCCGTTGGTCGTGTTTGTACTGGCGATTCTATTGCTCCGCCTCGTGATCTGGGTGGCGAACGAAAATTCGTACTTTCTGCGGCAATTGGGATGGGTGGCGAACTTGCGAAACTTTGCCCATGCGCTGCTGTTGTGGCTGCCCATGCTCGCGTTGTGCCTGCCGTATTTCATCGCCAGGGACAAAATTGAGGAATCGTTGCGGGAAAGTCTCCATCAGGAGCCCGCGGCGGCCCTGGTGCAACGCGCCGCAAACACGCAAGGCATACCCGATTCGGTACACGATGCCCGCCCCATCGTGATGATGATGGCCGCAAGCGGCTATTGGCGCGGCATCGATGGGATCAAGAACATGGCCGCCAACCAACAGTTGGCGATCGCGCAATTGCGCGCAAAGACATTCGAAGCGTTGGTAATGGCCGAGTTCAACAACGCGCTGCCGGTGGCGATTACCTTCCCGCAGGTCGACACAAGCGGTTTCTGGGGACCCGCGAAAGCGGCCGGTGCGAATGCGGCGGAGGTATCGGTCAACTTCGCCTACAAGGGAATTCGCGCGGGGCTCGAGACTCGCGTCAGGGCTCGCGCCCGCGATGCGCAGGCCACCTTCGACAAGGGACTCGTCACGGCGTCGCAGATCGTGGCCGAAGTGGAACGCGACACAGTGAACCTGCTATTTGAGGCCAGCAAAGCCACGCAGTCGGGCATCTGGTCGATATTCGCGTACCTGAGCGCGGCGCACTTGTTGGGGCTTCTGCTGTTCGCCTTCATCTGCGTGAAGAGCTTTCTGTACGTTTTCTCGCGAGTGGCGTTCCACCGAACGTGCGGTTCGTATCTCACGCTCGGCAAGGTGGATGGAACCTACGTCCCGGAGGAGGAGGCGCGGATCGAACAGCACCAGGGCCGCTTCGTTCTGCAACCGAACGAGGCCACTGTGTTCTACGCATCCCGAAAGTTTCAGGGAGTGGGACGACCTCCAAAACTGGCGTGGCCCCAGCCTTTGCATGCGCCCATCGCGCGTGTCCTCCATCGCGCAACGGCGATGAACAAGGTGGTATTCGACAGCGGCAACAACAAGAGTCCTGTAAGCTACACGGCGAAACCCGGTTCCCAATTCGTAGTGTGGAACCTTCGCCGCGGCGAGGAAGTGGTCTTCAACTTCCATCATTTCGTCGCGATGGAGGAAAGCGTAAAAATTTCGACGCTGATCAGCGTGCGTCTTTCGACGCTCTTGCTGGGCCGATTTATCTATTCCACCGCGACCGGGCCGGGGCAACTGATCCTGCTCACCGAGGGCCGCGCCGATATCACCGGGCGCGACGGTGGTGGCGATAGCCTGCCGCCGGACCGTCTGGTGTGCATGCATCGGGACGCCAGGCTGAACGTAGATAGCGAACTGGGACTGGTGGATGTCTACTTCAGCGATGCGTACGTAAAGGCTACCGGTGGAGGCCAGGTGCTGGTCGATGTAGACCGGCAGACCGGCGCGTCCAGCGGACTAGGCAGATTCATCCGGCATTTCCTCTGGCCCGGATGAGGCCGCGTCGTTGTCGTCCTCGTCCTCCGAATCGCTGACAATCCAACCGGGAGGACGAGCGTAGATGATTGTCAGACTGGCAGGGGCAGGCCTCGCCTTGTCTGGCGCGTTCGCAACCGCTTCATTCGTCAACTGGCCGATGTTGCCCTGCCAGTCGATTCCGAAATGCACACCGCCGGACCAATTCTGATAGACCCAGGTGTTCTCAGCGGGCACACGTGGCATTCGCCTGCGCAATTCGGCGAGGAAGCGATCCGCCATGGTCGTTTGCTCCGCCAGGACGAGGACGCAGTGAAAAGTCCCTTC
>JAFDVT010000215.1 GCA_018268875.1 Acidobacteriota bacterium | reverse complement strand
GCGATGTCGCAAGCCGGATGCGGGTCGTGCCACACGGCGCTCGAAGTTCCGACGAAGGACAGCTATCACAAGGCTGTTTCCACCTTCGAACGCCTCGATTGTTACGCCTGTCATCGCGCCGACGGAAAGGGTGGAACGCTGCGTCCAGACAAGGGCGGCATGGAAGGTCCCGACCTGTCGCGCGTTGGCATCACGGGGTACGACGCCGCGTGGCATGACAAACACGTCGCCAAGTTGGAGTCCGGCGCGCCAGGACCGTGGAAGTCCGCGTTCCAGCCGGTTGGCGAGGCAGACCAGGCAGCGCTGAAGACGTTCCTGCATACGCGAGTCGCCGCCCCGAATCTGATCTCCGCCAAGAGCGTCTTTCATTCCGCAGGATGCCTGGGCTGTCACAAAGTGAGCGGCGTGGGCGGCGACGACGGTCCCGAACTCACACGCGTGGGGTTCAAAGATCCCGGCCAGGTGGCGTTCACGCACGTGCCCGGCGACGGAACGATGTCCAACTGGATGGCCGAACATTTCCGTTCGCCGGCATCGGTGGTCGTCGGATCGCAGATGCCGCCCGCCGCGCTTTCGGAAGACGACATCCAGCAACTGACGCTCTACACGCTGTCGCTTCGCAGGCGCGAACTTCGCGATCAATACCTACCGAAAGACCGCATTCAGGCAGCCAAGTTCGGTGCGCGCGAATTCACCGCTGATGGCGCAACCATCTATGGCGCCTTCTGCGCGGGATGCCACGGGGCCGACGGACAGGGACGTCGCCTCGCGGGTCTTGTTTCGTTTCCATCCATTGCCAACCCCGATTTTCTGGCGATCGCGCCGGAGAAATTGGTCGAGCAAACCGTGCAACACGGTAGGCCCGGGCGGCGTATGCCCGGTTGGCTGAAGCCAGATGGGTTGCGGCCGGCTGAAGTGCAGGCCGTGATCGCCCATCTGCGCGTCCTAGCGGGCGGCGTCGAGCCCGAACCAGATCCTCACATCGCCTCCCAACGATGGATCCGGGCCGATGCCGCTCACGGGAAACGAATCTTCGAATCGACTTGCGCGGGCTGTCACGGCGCGCAGGGCAAAGGCGGCGAGGGGCCGGCGCTCAACAACAAAGTGCTGCAGGATTTCGCCACCGACACCTATCTGGTGGAAACCATCCGGCGAGGCCGCCGTGGTACCGCGATGGCCGCTTTTGCTGAGCCTTCGCCAGTGCGGCCCGCGCTTGACGCATCGGACATCGAAGCAGTGGTCGCCTACTTACGCACGCTGCAAGGAGGGAAGTAGCAGTCATGTCACAGGACGGAAAGAGCAGTCGTCGGGACTTCATGTCACTCATCGGCGCGGCCGGATTCGGTGGACTCGCGGCGTCCACGACAGCGGCTTGGGGTCTGCAGTCGATCAAGAATCCCCTGGCCGAATATCCGGAACGCGGCTGGGAACGGGTGTACCGCGACCTGTGGAAGTACGACTCGACGTACACCTTCACCTGTGCTCCGAACGACACGCACAACTGCATTCTCAACGCGTATGTTCGCAATGGAGTGGTGGTTCGCATCGGTCCATCCATGAAGTACGGCGAGGCTACGGACTTGCTTGGCAACAAGGTCACGCACCGTTGGGATCCTCGCGTTTGCCAGAAGGGACTCGCGCTCACACGCCGCTTCTACGGCGACCGCCGCGTGATGGGCTGCATGGTTCGCAAGGGTTTCAAGGCGTGGCACGACGCCGGATTCCCGCGTGAGAAAGACGGCCTGCCGCCTCGCAAATATTACGAACGCGGGCGGGACGAATGGGTTCGCGTCACGCACGACGAAGGCGCCGCAATTGCCGCCGCCGTTCTCGAAAACATCGCCAAGACGTACAACGGCGAAGAAGGCAAGCGCAAACTCGAAGCGCAACACTACGACCCGGCCACCATCGAAGCCACCGGCGGCGCGGGCGTGCAATGCATGAAGTTCCGCGGCGGCATGCCGCTGCTTGGCATCACGCGCGTGTTCGGCATGTACCGCCTGGCGAACGCAATGGCCCTGCTCGACGCCAAGGTTCGCGGCCTCGGGCCGGATAAGGCAGTGGGTGCCAAAGGCTTCGACAACTACTCCTGGCACACCGATCTGCCGCCGGGACATCCCATGGTTTCGGGCCAGCAAACGGTGGAGTTCGACCTGCATTCGGTAGAACATTGCAAGACCCTGATCGTCTGGGGCATGAACTGGATCACCACCAAGATGCCGGACGCGCATTGGTTGACTGAGGCGCGGCTCAAGGGCGTCAAGGTTGTCGTGATCGCGTGTGAATACTCGGCCACCGCTACCAAAGGCGATGATGTCATCGTCGTGAGGCCCGGCACCACGCCCGCGCTCGCGCTGGGCTTGTCGAACGTCATTCTGCGCGAAAAGCTGTACGACGCGCAGTACGTCAACGAGTGGACCGACCTTCCAGTTCTGGTTCGCATGGATACGTTGAAGTACCTCCGCGCCAAGGACGTCTTCGGCGGCGAAGTCGCGGAACTG
>JAFDVT010000214.1 GCA_018268875.1 Acidobacteriota bacterium | reverse complement strand
GCGGCTCGCGCGGACTTGATCAGCAAGGGCGCCGAATGGATGAACGCGGCGATGACGGCGGCCTTGGCGCTGAACACCAACGGATCGCCGGTGACCGCTTCCCACAGGCGGCCGAAGCTGCTGTTGCGGCCGATCAGGACCAGCAAATAATAGCCGAGTACGGTGGGCGGCAGGACGAGCGGCAGCGTTACGGCGGCGTCCAGCAGGTCCTTGCCAGGGAACTTTTTGTTGGCCAACAGGTAGGCGAGCCAGATTCCGGCGGCCGCTGCGAAGAGCGTCGAAAACGCCGCTACGCGAAGGCTGAGCCAGAGCGGGAACAGGTCCATTTCAATGGAGGCCGTTGACGGCGGTGTTGACGACCGAGTCGATGAGTTGGTCCTGGTCGACCCAGGGGAAGCTGGGCCTCATCACCAGCAGGCTGATGATGCCGTAGACGGAAGCCCAGACGGATTGGGAAGCGAGTTCGAGTTCGCGCGCTTTGCCGCTGGCGTCGACGCAACGGCGGACGGATTCGCGGAGCCGGTCGAACAATTCTTTGGCGAGGATCTGGCAGCGCCAGGGACGGTCGGGGTCGAGTTCGCGGAGGTCGCTCATGTAGGCGACGCGGAAGTCTTGCGGGTGGGCGACCCAGTAGTCGACGTACTTGCGAAGTCCGATGCGGAGCGACTCGTACGGGTCTTCGGGGCCGGGGTCAAGCTCGTGCAACTGGTTGACGAGTTCCTGCAGGCGTTCTTCGACGATGCAGTCCAAAAGGCCGGCTTTGTCCTGAAAATACAGGTAAATCGTGGTGGGCGAGTATTCGATGCGTTCGGCGATGCGGCGCATCGATACGTTGGCAAAGCCTTCCTTGACGAACAGTTCTCTGGCCGCAGAAAGGATTTCCAGCCGTAATTCTTCTTTTTCTCTCGCTCTGCGTTCGGCTACTCCCATGACGTTTCTTCGTTCTAGTTCAACACAAACACCCACGGCGCCGCGAGTTTGCTTTGCACGCGCCACAATAGAAGACATGCGCGCCCTTGTCTTATTTCCGATGCTATCCGTCTGCTTTCTGCTTGCGGGACAGACCGTTTCCGAGGTCAGCGCGGAACGCGCGGGCGGACTCCCGGGAGTGAAGGTCAACGGGATGACCGCCGCGCAGAAGGCGCAGGTGCTGGCGATCGCCAAGCAGGAATCCTGCACGTGCGGCTGCAGTATGAAGATCGCGCCGTGCCTCGCGCAGGACCGCAGTTGCATGCGAAGCCGGAGTCTGGCGACGGCGCTGGCGAAGGAAATCAAGGCGGGCAAGACGCCGGCCGCGGCCAAGGCTGTGCTTGCGAATACGGCGTACATCACGAAGCTGCAGGAAGAGCTTTCGAACGCGCCGGTCGCGCTGCGGTTGGCGGGCGCCCCGAGCCGTGGTCCCGCGGCGGCGCGGTTGACGATCGTCGAGTTTTCGGACTTTCAATGTCCGTTCTGCCGGACCGGCGCGGAGGCTTTGACCGCGATCGCCAAGGCGTATCCAAAGGATGTTCGCGTGGTGTTCAAGCAGTTTCCGCTGGAGAGCCACTCGCAGGCGGCATTGGCGGCGGAAGCGAGCCTCGCGGCGCATGCGCAAGGCAAGTTCTGGGAGATGCACGACCGCATCTTTGCGAACCCCAGGGCGCTGACCGAGGCGAACTTTATCGCGTGGGCGAAGGAGTTCGGCATGGACGTGCCGCGGTTTGCGAGCGAACTGGCGTCGCACAAGTATCAGAACGCCGTGCAGGCGGAGACGCGCGAGGGATTGGATGCGGGTGTGGAAGGCACGCCGACGGTGTTCCTGAACGGACGTCCGTACCGTGGCGCGGTGACGCTCGAAGATCTGCAGCCCGCGGTGGCCGCGGCGCTGAAATCCGGCGGCCGGTAATAGAAAAAGACCCGCGAGCACGAGGCGCGCGGGTCTCTCATCAACAAACTGCGACTTAATTCAACACAAAGGCCCACAGCGTGTCGCCGGTGGCCGCGATGACGTACTGGTGTCCATCCAAAAGGTACGTGGACGGGGCGCTGCTGATGTTGCCGATGCGAGTGTGCCACAGGGGCTTGCCGTTGCGCGCGTCGTGGGCGACAAAATTGCCCATGCCGTCGCCGGCAAAGAGGAGGCCACCGGCCGTGGTCAACAAGCCGCCGCTGCCGCCGTTGCCGTACCACTTGTGGCGCCAGACCACCTTGCCTGTCTTATAGTCAATCGCGCTGAGGTAATTGCCGGCGGTTCCGAGCGGGACTTCCTCCTTGCCGCCGAGGCCCATGGAACCGCGCGGGTCCACGTCGGTGAGATAGAAGAGCGAGAAGCCGTTGCCTTCGGGAACGTAGAACAAACCGGTGTCCGGAGAGAAGGCCGGAGGCTGCCAGTTGACCGTGCCATCGGAGGTCGGAGAGACGATCGCGCCTCCCACGGTGGGGTCCTTCATGGGGTCATGTTCCGGGCCGCCGAACTTGTTCAGACCCTTGGCCCAGTTGGTGTACTGGCCGTACTTGGTGGTGACGAGACGTTCGCCGGTGACGCGGTCGAGCGTAAAGAAGTAGCCGTTGCGCGCGGCGGTCACGACCAGCTTGCGAGGCTTGCCATCGATCACGCCGTCGACTAGAACCGGGGTCTGCGCGGAGTCGTAATCGTGGGTGTCGTGCGGCGAGGTCTGGAAGTACCAGGCCATCTTGCCGGTGTCGACGTTGATGGCGACGAGCGAGCAGGTGAAGAGGTTGTCGCCTTCGCCGCGTTTGCCGGTCATGTAGGCGGGCGTGGGGTTGCCGGTGCCGATGATGTAGAGCTTGGTTTCCGGATCGTAGGCGCCGGGGATCCATGTTTGCGCGCCACCGTGGCGCGCGGCGTCGAGGCTCGCCCAGGTGTCGAGGCCGGGGTCGCCTTTCTTCATCGGGACGGTGTAATGCTTCCATTCGAGTTCGCCGGTTTCGGCGTGGAAGGACAGCAGGAAGCCGGGCGAGTCGATGTCGTTGCCGGTGCCGACCAGCACGTGGTTGCCGACGACGATGGGCGCGGGCGTCGAAAAATAACCCTGGTCAAGATCGGCGATGGTTTTGTGCCAGAGTTCCTTGCCGGTCTTGGCTTCGAGGCAGACCAGGTAGTTGTCCGGCGTTTCCATGTACAGGCGGTCTTTCCAGATGGCCATGCCACGGTTGCCGATGTGGGTGCCGCCGCGGGTCTTCCAGAAGTAATGCCAGAGTTCGCGGCCATCGCGGGAATAGACGGCCCAGGCGTTGTCGGGCATGGTGACGTACAAAATGCCGGCGACGGCGAGGATCGATGCTTTGATGGTTCCGCCGCCGGCGTTGATGTCGCCGGGGCCTTCGCCGCCGACCATGAGGGGCACTGGAGGACCGGCGGGTCCACGTCCACGGCCGAAGCCTCCGGCCTGCGGCATGCCGGGCGTCATCTTGATGCTCCAGGCGAGCGAGAGGTTCTTGACTGTCTGGGTGTTGACGGCCTTGAGCGAGCTGAAGCGGCGTCCCGAATAGTCGCCGTTGTAGGTCGGCCAGTTGGCGCCGAGCGGCTTGAGAAGTTCTTCCGGCGGGACGGGGCGAATCTGTCCAAAACAACTGGAGGCGGCTGCCAGTAGCAGGGCGGCGTAGGCAAGGTTCTTCGTCATCGTTATTTCACCGTCACCAGGTAGGCCGTTACGTCGTGCATGTTTTTGTCCGTGTAGACAGGATAGAGTTCGCGGTGGGCGGCCAGCGGGTCCTTCACTTCGACCTTGGGCACGTCGCCATCGCGGCGGATGGTCTGCTGCGTACCGTCGGCTTTGGCCACGGTGACCGTAAAGTCGTCGATGCGGACCAGCTTGCCTTCCACTTTCTGACCGTCGGTCAGCGTAACGACGGCGGTGACGGTGTTGCGAGGCGTTTGCGGGGCGGGTCCACGGCCCGTACGGAGCATGCCGGCGACCCAGCTGTTTTGCAGGACGCGCGGGTCCGGGATGCGGGTGGCGATGCCCTTCAGGTCGCCGTCGACGGAGTGGCAACCTGTGCACTTGGACTGAAAGAAGACTTTGCCGTCAGCGGCGTTGCCGACCAGGATGGACGGGGGTTCCATGGCGCTTGGCGGTCTTCCCTGGCCACCGATCGTGCCGAGTACGCTGCGGACATAGGCGGCCACCGCGTGGGCATCTTCGGGACTCATCGGGATGGCCGGCATGCCTCCCGCCTGCAGGCTGCCCTGGATGACGGGGACGATCTTTTCGCCCTTCTGGTCGCTCAACGAAAGCTGCGAGCGCAGCAGGTTGGGACCGCCGATGTCGCCACCGCGGAGGTCGGCGCCATGGCAGGCGCGGCAGGAGATCCCGTAGATGGACTTACCTCGGTCGACCTGCGCGGGGTCTTCCGCGGCGCGTTTCTGTCCGGGTACGAAGCCGCCCGTGGGGCGGGGGGTAGCCGTCTGCGGCGGTTGCGCGAACGCAGCCGTAAGGCAGGCCAGCGATATAGGTATTGCAAGACGCCAGTACATGATGAGTAGTCGGGGTTCTACCAGTGTAAGGCGAGATCCGGACGGGGACGGTTACTACTGACGTTTCATCAGCCACGCGCCGAGCAGGCAGACCGCGCCGCCGACGATCGCGATGGGTTCCACGCGCTCGCTCCGGATGGCGACTCCGAGGACCAGCGCAACGACCGGGATGAGGAAGGTGGTGCTCGAGGCTCGCGCGGCGCCGTACTTGCCGGCGGCCATGGCCATCAGGACGTTGGCGATCGCCGTGCCAAGGGCTCCTAGCGCCAACAACGAGAGCACAGGGCCAAGCTGCCAATTGGCGTGGAGCACCTCCGGGACGCCGAGCGGGGCGGTAAGGATCATGCCGACGGCCTGTGCTCGCCAGATGACCGGAATCGCACCGTACTCCTGTTGCAGCGACCTGGCGATCGACAGGGCGAAGCCGTAGGAGACCATGGCGGCGAGGATCATAACGACGCCGAGCGGGCTGTTCTGGCCTTCGTTGGCGGCGGGGATCGCCATGACGGCGGTGCCGAGCAAGCCTACGGCAATGCCGAGCATCACGTTGCGGCTGGGCCAGGCCTTTAGTAGGTACGATGCGACCAGCGTGGCGAACAATGGATTGGCGCCATTGAGCATACCCGTCATGGCGGAGGACACGTGTTGTTCGGCGTAAGGGAACATCGTGAGCGGGAAGGCAAACCACAGGAGGCCGAGGAAGAAGATGCGGGTCCAGGCGGACCTGTCGATCTTGACGTTGCGGGCTTGCGGGAAGCAGGCGAGCGTGAGGAAGCCGATGAAGATACGCAGGAAGGCGACGCCGTTGGGTCCAACGGAGCGGAGTCCTTCGGCGATGAAGAGGAAGGAAGCGCCCCAGATCAGGCCGGGGACGATGAGGAGCAGCCATCCGGCGTGTTGCGGTAACAAGCTCTTAGGATGGCACGGGAGGGGGAAGGATTCGCCGAGATGGGCCGTCGCATAGCAAACGTTTCGTGCGTCTTAGGCGTGCTGGCCCACAAGACCCAGGATCGCGCTGCCGTACTGTTTGACCACTCTTGCCGACACGCCCTTCACTTCTGTGAGGTCTTCGAGGGACGCCGGTTGGTCATCCGCGATCGATTCCAGGGCCTTGTCCGTGAGGATTCGGAAGGCTGGGACCGACGACTTCTTGGCCTCCGCCAGGCGCCACTTCTTCAACGCATCGACTAACGGCGTCGCTACTTTTTCCGACGAGTTCTTGGTCTTTTTCGCTAACGCCGCTTTGGCGGACGCGCGCTTGGACGACGGCTTGTCGTTCTCTACCTGGTCCGTCATCAGGAACTCGGGGGCTTTGGCGAACTCGAGTCCTTTCTGGGTGATTTGCGTGGACTTGTAGGCGATGCTGCGTCCGTCTTTTTCGAACGTTTCCTGATTCAGTTGCACAAGGCCCGCGCGGGCCAGGCCTCCGATGATGCGTTCGAAATTGTTGCGATCGAGCGCCGCGCTTCCGGCTTGCGTGTGGAGTTTGCCGGTGCTGATGGAGTCGACTTTGGTGAGGACGTCGAGCGCGGCGACCGCGACTGCGTGTTCGAGGCCGGTGGGCTCGCGGAAGACGGTGGCGACGGCGTCCTGCGGCGAACAAAAGTCGCAAATGCCGCAGGCGCGGCGGGAATCGGTACGGTCGCCGAAATGCGCGACCAGCGCGGACATGCGGCAGATGCCGCTTTCGGCATAACGCAGCATTTGTTCGAGCTGCGCGACCTTCTGATCTCGCTGGATGCGGTAGGAATCCCGCCAGACGATGGGGCCTTTGGAAACGGCGTCGTTCGAATCCACTTGCGCACCGCCGTGAATCCAAAGCTTTTCGAGCGCAGCCGCGACGACCTCCTCATCCATGCTGCGGAACTTGCGGGCCAGGGCTTCGCGATCGATGGGCTGGCCGTCCTCGGGCAGAGCCTTGTAGATCTTTTCGACCAGCGAGGTTTCCGGGTAGTTCCGATCGAAGAACCAGTCGTGCGTGCGGCGATCGGCGTAGGACTGCATTAGGATCGCGCGCGATGGCAGGCCGTCGCGACCGGCGCGGCCGATTTCCTGATAGTAGGACTCGATGCTGCCGGGCGTCGACGTATGAATCACGGTGCGAATGTCCGGCTTGTCGATGCCCATGCCGAAGGCGATGGTGGCGGTGATGACCTCGAGTTTGCCGCTGAGAAACGCGGTCTGGACGGCGCTACGCTTCTTGGGATCGAGGCCGGCGTGATAGGCGGCGGCGGGGTAATGACGGCTGAGGTCCTGGGCGAGGGCTTCGGTTTCCTTGCGGGAGGGCGCGTAGACGATGGCGGGGCGGCGCGCGGGGTCGCGCAGGAGTTCGTCGACCAGCGACGGGCGGCGGCCGAG
>JAFDVT010000213.1 GCA_018268875.1 Acidobacteriota bacterium | reverse complement strand
TCGTCGCTCGATCACGTCGGCGCGAACGAACTGGATTTGCCCACCGTTTCGACCGAAGAACTGTTGTCGCAATTGAGCACGGAACAGAAGGCGCAGCGGCTGCGGATCCTGGATGAGATCGCCAAGATCAAGGACGAATTGGCGGCCTTCCCCGAACCTCGCAAGTTGTATTCGGCGGTGCCAAAGCCGGGCGCGCCGAGCTACCTGCTCGAGCGCGGTTCGGTATCGAAGCCTAAGGAACAGGTGCATGCCGGTACGCTGACGGCGGTCGCGCAGTTGCCGAACGAATTACCAGCCGATAAACCGGCGCGTCTGGCGCTTGCGGACTGGATCGCGAGCCCCGAGAATCCGCTGACGGCGCGAGTGATCGTGAACCGCGTGTGGTACTACCATTTCGGCCGCGGACTTGTGAATACGCCGAGCGACTTCGGCCTGAGCGGCGACCGGCCGTCGCACCCCGAGTTGCTGGACTGGCTGGCCGTGTCGTTCGTGGAAAACGGTTGGGATCTGAAGTGGCTGCATCGCCTGATTCTGACGTCGGATACCTACCAGCAGTCGTCGGCGTTCAATGAGAAAGCCGCGCAGGCCGATGCCGACAACCGGTTGTTGTGGCACATGCCGCTTCGCCGGATGGATGCCGAAACATTGCGCGATTCCATGCTGGCAGCGACCGGGAATCTCCAGCGTCGCGATGGCGGGCCGGGGTACATGCTGCAGAAAAAAGGCGACGCCGGTTCGTACATCTACAAGGCCTTGGACAACGATGGGCCGGAGGTTTGGGGCCGGTCGGTGTATCGCTTTGTGGTGCGCGGCGGCGAGCGAATCATGATCGACAGCTTCGATTGCCCGGATCCTTCGGTGGCCACTCCGCAGCGCAGTTTGTCGAACACGCCAGTCCAGGCGTTGACGCTGCTGAACAATCCATTTGTCCTGCGGCAGGCGTCGCTGCTGGCGGCGCGCGCGGCCAAGGAAGACGACAAGATCGGCGCGGCGTACAAGTTCTTGTTCCAGCGGCAGCCGAGCGACCGCGAACGGCAGTTGGCGGACGGCTTTTTGAAGGAACAAAGCTTTGCGTTGTACTGCCGCGTACTCTTCAATTCCAACGAGTTTTTGTATGTCCCCTAACCGGCGTAAATTTCTTTGGGAAGCGGGCGGCGGCCTTGCCGGCATCGCCTTGTCGCAGATGATGGCGGCGGCCGCGGAACGCAAGCCTGGTCCGCATTTTGCGCCAAAAGCGAAGAACATCATCATGATCTTCCTGCCGGGCGGCATCAGCGCGATCGACACGTTCGACTACAAGCCGGAACTCGAGAAGCATCACGGCAAGGCGACCACTGGCGCCAACACGATCACGCCGTTTTTTGGCAAGCCGGGTACGCTGATGAAGTCGCCGTGGACGTTCCGGCAGCGTGGGCAGACGGGCAAGTACGTCTCGGACCTGGTGCCGAACCTCGCCTCGCTCACCGACGACCTGACGTTCCTGCATTCGATGGTGGCGCGATCGAACGCTCACGGACCGGCGTTGTTCCAGATGTCGACGGGATTCATCTTTCAAGGCTTCCCTTCGATCGGATCGTGGATTTCGTATGGGCTCGGCAGCGAGAACCAGAACCTGCCGTCGTTTGTCGTGCTGCCGGACCGGCGAGGGTTGCCGCCTTGCGGCGTCGCCAACTGGGGCAACGGATTTCTTCCGGCGGCGCACCAGGGCGTGATCTTCGGCGACCAGAAGGAACCCATCGCCGATATCCAACCGCCGTCGCAGGTGTCGGAAAAGGCGCAGGCCGCGTCCTACGACCTGCTGACGCAGTTGAACGAAGATCACCTGAAGCTGAACCCCGGCGAAGACGCGCTGGTGGCGCGGATCAAGTCGTACGAGATGGCGGCCCGCATGCAGATTTCCGCGCCGGAGGTGACGGATATCGGCGGCGAATCCGAGGCGACTCGCGAAATGTACGGCCTGCACGACCCGGTAACGCGCGACTACGGGTACAACTGCCTGCTGGCGCGAAGACTGGTGGAAAAAGGCGTCCGCTGCGTGCAGATGTACAACGGCGGGCATTTCGGCGCGCCGCGCGTGAACTGGGACGGCCACGAGGATCTGCGGGCGAACCACAGCAAGATGGCCGCGGTGTTGGACAAGCCGACCGCGGCGCTGATTCGCGACCTCAAACAGCGCGGCATGCTGAAGGACACGCTGGTGGTTTTCACGACTGAGTTCGGACGCTTGCCGATCAGCGAAGGGCTGGGCGAAGGCGGTCGCGACCACAATCCGGAAGGCTACACGTCGTTCTTTGTGGGCGCCGGTGTCAAGCCCGGCATGAGCTACGGCGCCACCGATGAGCTCGGCTATAAGGCGTCCGAAAGTCCCGTGACCGTTTATGACTTCCATGCGACGATCCTGCATTTGCTGGGGCTCGATCACAAGGACCTGAACTGGTATCACAACGGCATCCGGCGCCGTTTGACGGATGTTCACGGCTACGTCATCAAGCCGGTTCTAGCCTGATGTCCACCGCGTAGCCGGCCGCTTCGGGTTCCAGAAACCGCACCAATTCCTCGGCTTCCGGCAACAACTGCTTCTGGACCTTCTTCGTGATCTTTTCGAACGGCGTCGCGGTAAGAATCGCCTGCTTCTTCACAATCGACGTCTGCCAGGTTCCGGCGACGAAGCCGTCCACCAGAAACGTCGGCAGCACCAGCAGGTTCTTGGTCACGACCTTGGGCCGGTGCTCTTCGGCGATGATGCGGGACCGGTCTACGTGGCTCAGCACCAGGTTGTCGAAGGCCGCGACAAAACGCGGATGCGCTTCGGTTTCGGGATCGGGCAACGGCGCAGCGTCCGGCGCGTCGAACAGTTCCCGCTTCTTTTCGTCGCGGTAGCGAACCAGGTTCGGGATGGCGGCAAACAGTTCCTTGCCGTTCTTCAGCGCAGACCAGCTTTGAAAATCGGCAATCGTCGCCGGACCGAACGCGCGAAGGTAGGCAAGGACGATGTCGCTTGCCGCATCGGAGGCCGGCGCCAGTTCGAACGGCGAATCGCCCGTGAAGGACCAGGTATTGGCCGAATCCGGCACGGTAATCAACGGCAGGTGCATGCGGACCGCGAAGCCCAGCGCGCGTTCGTCGTCGAGGTCCGGAAACGCGGCGGACATCCGCGGACGAAGTTCGGCAAACGTGCAGGGTTGCTGCTTGAAGACCTTCACTGCCTCGGCGGTGAGGCGATCCAGGTCCAGGTTCGCGGCGCGATCGCGCAGGATGGCGTGCATGCCGGCGCTGAGGGCCGGTTGCAGAGCCTTGCGGAAGCCCGGGTACTGGCGCATGGTGAGCAGATGCAGCGTACCCCGCATGGCCGTGGCGCGCACCACTTCCCGCCGCGCCAGAAGCTCGCACAGGTCCTGACGGCGGAAGTTCGCGATGCGCGTCCAGAGTCCGGCAAACGGGGGCCTGGCTTGCTGGGCTTGCAGTCCCGCCAAGGCATCGATGACGTCGGGAATCGACCTCGGCTGGCGGGGCGCGAGCAACATCTGGCGGTCCAGTAAGGTTCGATTCAACTGCCTGCGGGAAAGTACCATGGGCTCGGTTTGTGACCTGGATTTCTATGTCCGCAGTGGTAGTAAAGCGGTTCTAGCGCCATTGTACGGACTGTTCTCCAGTTAAGCCCCATGTTACGATGCGACTAGATTGTTTTTGGATGGCCGAGGCTACGGTTTCGGTCACCGTCTGTCTGGTGCCACTATGTACAACGCCTATTTTGGATTCGAGGAAAGCCCTTTTAACCTGAGTCCGGATCCGGCATTTTTTTACCGGTCCGCTCAGCATGAGGAAGCCCTGGCGAATCTGATTTACGGGGTGCAGAGCCGCAAGGGATTTATCGTTCTGACCGGTGAGGTGGGCACTGGCAAGACCACGATGCTCGAATGTCTGCGCGACTATCTGGACGCGCAACGCATGGAATTCGCGTTTGTTTTCAACAGCCGAATCACGAGCGAGCAGTTCTTCCAGATGATCGCTTACGACCTCGATTTGCGGTGTAATCACTCGTCGAAGACCGAAGTTCTGTTCGCGCTCAACCACCTGCTGATCACCCGCGCGAACGAAGGCCGCACCAGCGTCCTGATCATCGACGAAGCGCACAACCTGGACTGGGAAGTACTGGAAGAAATCCGGTTGCTGGGCAATCTGGAAAATCGCCGGGGCAAGCTTTTGCAGATCATCCTGGCGGGCCAGCCGGAACTTGACCGCAAGCTGGACGCGCCGAATCTTCGCCAGTTGAAGCAGCGCATTGTCCTTCGTTGTTCGCTGAACCCGTTTTCCTACGACGACACGGCGGAGTACATCAACACGCGCATGTCCCTGGCGGGCATGTCGAACCAGACCGTGTTTTCGCCGGAACTCATGCAGGAAATTCATTCGCGGACGGGCGGCATTCCTCGCCTCATAAATGCGATCTGCGACAACCTCCTGCTGACCTGCTTTGCGATGGAAACCAAGGAAGCGACGGTTCCCATGCTCGATGAAGTCTGCCGCGACATGCGCCTGGAATGGGCGGGTTCGCGAGTGCGCGGGCAGCGTTCGCGCTATTCGGACGAATCGAATTCGCCGTTTGAGCAGACTCCGTATTACACCCGCGGCGACTGATAGCCGTCGTCGCAACAATCCTTCCTGAAAATGGGCCTACGTTTACTGCTGCTGGTGGTGATTCTCACCCTCAACGCGTTCTTCGCGGCAGCGGAAACGGCGCTCGTGTCCGTGCGGCGGTCGCGCCTCAAAGCTCGCGCCGACCAGGGCGAGGCTGGCGCGCAGATTGCCCTGGGGCTGCTGGAACACCCGGAGCGGCTGCTGTCGGTATCGCAGGTCGGCATGACCATCACCGCGCTCGGCCTTGGCTGGGCTGGCGAAGAGACGGTATATGAGCTGTTCGTCGGCGCGCTGCATCCGCTGATCACCGAAGAGACCAAACGGTTCCTGCATGCTTTGAGCTTCGTCATCGCGTTCCTGGTGATCAGCTTCGTGCACATCATCGTCGGCGAAGTGATCCCCAAGAATCTGGCGTTTTCAAAGCCCGACCGGTTGGCCGTGCTGTTGGCGCCGCCGCTCCTGATCTTCCAGCGTGTCTCCGCTCCGTTTGTCTGGATCGTGGAACGATGTTCCGCCTGGATCACCGCGAAATTAGGACTTGCGGGCGGTGGACACGGTACTTCCGGCGGAGGTCATTCGCCGGAGGAAATCAAGTTCATCGTGGACGCGAGCCGGGAAGAAGGCCACATCGACGAATTCGAGTCGAAGGCCATCACCCGGATGCTGGATCTGCAGAACGTGTATGTCCGCGAAGTGATGGTGCCGCGCAACGCCGTGGTCGCGGTGGGTGTGGATGCGACGCTCGACGAGGTTCTGGCCTGCATGCTCGAACACAAGTATTCCCGCGTGCCGGTGTATGAAGGGACTATCGACCAGATCATCGGCGTGCTGCATTACAAGGACATGATGCGCATCTGGCAGGATCGCCGGAGCGTCCTGCAGCAAAAGCGCCCGGAACGTCCGTTTCGCATTCGCCGCTACATTCGCAAGATTCTGATCGTTCCGGAGACCAAGCCGCTGCATCAGCTGGTGGACGAGTTTCGCGAGAGCCACACGCACCTGGCAATCGTGGTCGACGAATACGGTACGGTCGCCGGGATCGTGACGCTCGAAGATGTGTTCGAACAGATTTTTGGCGAGATCGTCGATGAGCACGACGTTCGCATCCAGAAGACGGACAGCGAAGCGACGGCCGTCGACGTCGAAGGTACAATCCTGATCCGAGATCTGGCGGCGATGCATCGCATCGAATTGCCGGGCGACTCCGGGTTTGAAACACTGGCCGGATTCCTGCTTTTCAAGCTGGGCCGGATCCCGGAAAAGGCCGGGGAGGAGATCGAGTACGGCGGCCGCCGGTACACGATCGTCGAGATGGAAAAGAACCGTATTGCCCGAGTGCGCATAGAGAAGATCGAGCCGGTGGCCGTGAGCGAGGCGTCCTAGGTGGATTCGAAAACGATTCGTAGTCTGTCGGTTAGCTTCCGGCGGCTGCGTACTTTCCGCAGTGAAAAGGAATGGAGCGCGGCGTTGCTGGACGCCTGCGCGCCGTTCTGTTCGCGCTCCGCGCTGCTGGTTGTGAACGGCGGCAAGCTGGAATGGAAGGCATCCAAGGGATTCGAACTGCTGACCCCGCAAGCTCCGGTGTTCGCGATCGCCGAAGCGGCAGCTTTTGGGGCCGCCATCGAATCCCGGGAAATCACGGTTGCGCT
>JAFDVT010000212.1 GCA_018268875.1 Acidobacteriota bacterium | reverse complement strand
CGTTCGGGATTGAACCGGGTCAGCCTTGGCGTGCAATCTTTTGCGCCGCGGGAGTTGGCGCGTACCGGACGCCGCCACACGGCCGAGACCGTCGCCGCCGACGTCCAGTGCCTGCGCGACAACGGCTTCGAACATATCAATATCGACCTCATCGCCGGCCTTCCGTGTCAGACGCGCGAAACCTGGAACGAATCGCTCGACTGGATCGAAAAGCTGTCGCCGGATCATGTGTCGGTCTACATGCTCGAGGTGGACGAGGATAGCCGCCTGGGCCGCGAACTGCTGGCCGGTGGAGGCCGCTATAGCGCTGCCGAGGTGCCTTCGGACGATCTGATCGTCGAGTTCTACGAAGAGGCCTGCGAACGGCTGGAAGGCCTGGGCATCCACCGCTACGAGATCTCGAATTTTGCCCGCTCGGGCGCGGAATCGCTGCACAACCTGAAGTACTGGAAGCTCGAGCCGTATGTCGGCTTTGGCGCCGATGCGCATTCGTTTGACGGCGATCTGCGCGGGCAGAACGTCGAAACGGCGCTGCAGTATGTCGAGGCGATGCGGGACCGGGAAAGCGCGGTCGCGGAGACCGTGGAGGCCGACCTGTTTCGCGAACGGTTTTTTGTGGGACTGCGAATGACCGAAGGCATCCGCCCGGCGGCCGACGAGTGGATACGGTTCGAGGAGCCGATTCAGCGATTTCTCGCCGAAGGGCTCCTCGAAAAAAATGGCGATCTATTGCGGCTCACCCGCCAGGGTGTCCTCCTGTCGAACGAAGTGTTCGCGGAGTTCGTCGCGTAAACGTTACGCCCGGCGATTGCGCGGAGCGGGAGCCTTCGTCGCGGTCCGCACCCCACTCTTGGTGGCCGTGCTGCTGCCGCCGCTGCGAGCCGAGGTCGGCTTGGTCGAAGCCTTCGATTTGGTGGTGCCGCGGCGTGCCGCCGGTGCGGACGCCGAGCGCTTTGCGCCACGGGCGGCCGTACGGCTGTTGCTGCTGCGCGACGTGACGACGGTTTCCGGTACGTACGAGGCGGGAACCAGGAGCAGGTCGCCGGCTTCCGGTTCGTCGTCGCTCATGGACACGTTCGCCGCCGTCAGCGACGACTGCTGCATCCGGTATTTCTTTGCGATCGAGGCGACGGTTTCGCCGCGCTCCACCCGGTGGAACTTCCAGCCCGCGCGCTTGTCCGCCGGCACTGCGTCGATGGCGGCCACCACTTTGTTGAGCGAACCCTTGGGGACGCGCATCTGGTACCCGGCCGGGGCGACGGCCTTCAACAGCGCGGGATTCATGTCGCGCAAGTCGGCCACCGGCTTGTCGCACGCCGCCGCGATCAGTTCGAGATGGGTGTGCTGTGCGACGTCCAGCGTGTCATATTCAATCGGATCGTCGTACTTCAGTGTGTCGAGGCCGTAAAGGGACGGATTCTTGGCCATCACGATGAAGGCCAGGATCACCGGCACATACTGGTCCGTATCGCGAGGCAAAGCATGCATCTCGCGCAGCTTCCAGTAATCGGCGTAACCCGTGCGCTGGATGGCGCGGTCCACGCAGCCGGGGCCGCAGTTGTAAGCGGCCAGCGCGAGGTTCCAGTCGCCAAACATGTTGTACAGGAACTTGAAGTATTTGGCGGAAGCGCGGGTGGCCTTTTCGGGGTCCATGCGATCGTCCGCGAAGGCCGAAATGTTCAACTGGAAGTCCCGCGCGGTGGGCGACATGAATTGCCACATGCCAACGGCGGAAGCCGGTGACACCGCACGCGGGGAAAATCCGGATTCCAGCACCGCGACGTACATCAGTTCGCCGGGAACGCCTTCCTCATTAAATACGCGCTGGATCATCGCCCGGTATTTGCCCGAACGGCGGAGGTTGTGTTCCAGAATCTTGCGTCCACGGTCCCCGGAGAAGTTGGTGATGGCGCTGAACACCGACTCATGCGCATCGATGGGAAGCGAAGACTGGGTGGCCGCGATGATCGACCGGACGCCGCCTTCGACGCGCGGGGCGACGGGGAAGGTCATGTCCAGGATGCTGTCGCGGGGAGAAGATTCGAAAACGAATTTTTCGGGGGATTCGGCGGCGCCAAGTCCGCTGATGTCGTAACGGTAGATGGCTTCCACCATCTCTTCCAGGCGGCGTTCCAGGCGCTGACGGCCGGCTTCGTCCTGGTTGGGGGCTTCGAGCAGAAGGTCGACGGCGCCGTTAAAGTGGCTGCGCGCCTGTTCAAAAGAGCCCTGGTTGTAAGCTTTTTTACCCTCTTCGAACTGGGCCTCGGCTTTGCGGAGGCGGGTTTCGAGGGCGGTGAGGCGGAGCATCGCCTGCGTGGACTGGGTGAGATTCGGCGGTTCCTTCGAATACAAGGCCGGAGGCGTGTCGATCTTGTTCTCTTTGGCGATACTCGCCCCGGCTTCTTCCATGTCGACCAACGGGGCGTTGGGAAGGAACGAATTTTTTACGGGACTACTGAAGCGAGAGGTGCTAGCGCTGCATCCACTATTCAGAACAATAAGACCAAGTGGCAGGACCACTTGTACCGCGGCACGTTGAATTCGGGTCATTCTTCTCCTTGTAGAGCCGGGACGCTTTACAACCTGCGGCCGGGTCTTGTCCAAAAGAGTCTACTTCCGTCCGATCTCTTGCAACCGTATCAATTTACAACTATCTAGCGGCGTTTTTCAAGGCGCACGATAGAGACCATTTGCTGCCTGCTGTGGCGAATTTTGCCAGCTTTTTGTCAGGTTTTCCGTTTGCGCGATTCGCCTGTCGTTACCTTCCAGCAACTTAGGCCTACGATCAATACCGGGCGCTACTGGTATAACTAATGCTTATGTTCGTCATTTTAGTAAGTCACGATACATATTTAACGCCCGTTGTGCGTCCACCTGCAGCAGCACAGTTGTGATCGCCCCGGATGGCTGAATTCGGACGGCCCCGTAGCGCTCTCCAAACGTCTCATCGACCGATAGCGCAAGTTCCTCCGATTTTGTGAAAACAGAGGGGTCGATCAGGTATGCGGCGACGAGTTCATCCCATAGATATGCCTTGGCTTTTGGGTCTTTCAGGAACCCGGGAAATCCGTAGCCGAACTGTTCCCGGAAGATATGCCGGAAGGGCGCTTTGCCGGTCACGATGGCGTCGAACACGTCCTTGCCGTAAGCCACCTGGTTGCAAACGTCGAGTCCCACAAGAACCTTGCGCGGGATCGCCGATTCGAGAACCTGCCTGGCGGCTTCGGGGTCGAACCAGAAGTTGAACTCGGCGGTCTTGTTGGAATTGCCGGGCACGCGGACCGCTCCACCCATGATCACCAGTTGCTTGATGCGCCCGGCGATCGACGGTTTTTTCTGAAGCGCCTGCGCGATGTTGGTCAGCGGACCGATGGCGAGAACGGTCATCGGTTGCTTTTCGAGAGTTTCGATGAGAAAGTCGACCGCCGTTTCCTTTTCGGCGCGGGGGCGGCGCAGGTCGAACGCTCCGGCGAACTCGAGGGGCTTTTCCTTCTGTGCCATTTCCGCGGTGTGCCGCAACGGTTGCTGGGCGCCGAGGTGCACAGGGACGTCCTCGACATCCATCATATTTAGCGTTGCGCGGGCGTTGCGCAGGCCTTCGTTGGCCCAGACGTTGCCCGCGACCACCGTGATCCCGGCGATCTTGAATTTGCCGCTACGAACCAGCATCGCGATGGCGGCGTTGTCGTCGGTGAAGCGGCCGGGATCGCAGTCGATCAGAATCGGTTCCTGGGCGGCGAGCAGCATAAGAGGAAGTAGCAACATTCAGATGGGGATCTCTCGTTGTGGGAATGTCCGGTCGAACCATCGGACCCGGCGGCGATGCCAGAGCGCGGCAAGCGTCGCTTCGTCATGGCGGGGAGTGCCGCCATAGCGCCAGGCGGCGGTGTCACAAAAGCTTTCGCAGAGGTACTCGCGGAAGAAACGCGCGCCCGGATTGGTGTGCAACGACTGTTTGCGCCATTCGGCGGACCAGCCCAACTCGCCCCGCGCATGTCTCGACAATTCCAACTCGATCAACGTGGCGTAGGACGCGCGGGTGGCGTTCGAAAGCCGAATCCAGGCAAAGTGAAACAACTCGTGCAACAGGATGCGCGTGAGTTCGGGGCCTTTTAACGCCGTATCGAGAACGATGCGCCGCTGGCGCAGAAACGAGGCGGCGTGTACGGGCGTTCCCACTTCGCCGCCTGGAAGAAGTTTGCCGCGATGCGCGGTCAACTTTCCCAGGCGCTCGATGTGGAGGGGCGCGCCGTGGAAACGGCAGAGCGCGCGGCTTAACGCTTGGTGCCGAAGAATTCCGGCTTTTCGATCTTCACCGCGTTGTTCTTGCGCAGTTCCTGCATCCATGTGGTGAACTTCTCGTTCTTCAACTGTTGGAACAGTTGATCGCGAACTTCCAGATAGGGTTGCACATTCTTGGCGGTCCGCTTGAGGATGTAGAAACCGTTGGCCTGGCGAACGGGTTCGCTCACCTGGCCGGCTTCGAGCTTGAACACCGCTTCCTTGATGGCGGGAGGAAAGTTTTCCGAACGCTTGATGGTCGCGTAGGCGCCACCTTTGGCGGCCGATTCCTTGTCGTCCGAATTTTCCTGCGCGAGCTTGGCGAAGTCCGCGCCGGCTTTGAGTTCGGCTGCGATTTTTTCCGCTTTGGACTTGGCTTCGGTTTCGGTCAACGGCTTCTTGGCCTTGGGATCGGCGGGCGCCGCCGGGTTGTTCGAGTAGGCGATGTAGATGACGCTGATGGACGCCGTCTCGTAGCGATCCTTGTTCTTCTGGTAGTACGCTTCCTGTTCAGCGGGCGTCACGACCACCTTATTGTTGTGTTCCTGCACCATGGCGTTGGCCAGGTACTGGCGGGTGGTGGCTTCGATGGCTTCCTTGTGCGGCGACTGCGTTTCGAGCTTGGCGGCCATGGCCTCGTCGGACAGCTTGCGGATCAGGAACAGGGATTCCATCGCCGGTTGCGGATTGGCGCTCACCTGCGCGAGGGCCTGCGGCGGCAAGCCACCGAGCATTTCGGTAACCTGCTTGGCGGTGTAGCCCTTGCCGGCGACCGTGACGACGATCGTGTCCGGCGGAAGCTCGGCCGGAGCGGCGGGAGCGGCAGCCTGTGGCAGCGGAATCTGTTGCTGCGCGAACGCGGCAAGGGACAGAGCAAGAGCGGACAAAAACAAATTACGTTTCATTGTGTGGGAGTTGATTCCTAAAGACGGAGGGACATCTAAATGTTAGCAAGTCCGCCTACTCTTCAGACTAGGAAGGGGCGCGAAGGGTTTGCATATTGCCGTCTGGCTTTTACCGAAACCAGCTCCATTTCCGGGTAACGGAGAGCGGTGAGCGAGCCACCGAAGACGCAGCCGGTGTCGATGTTCAGGGTGCGATTCTTCCAGACGGGGCGGGAAACCGGCGTGTGCCCGTAGACGATCGTGGCCGCGCCGGAATATTTGGCCGCCCAGTCCCGGCGGACCGGGAGGCCGTATTCGTCCCGTTCACCGGTGACGTCGCCGTACAGCGTAAAGGCGCGAACCTCTTCGCCCGCGCGGCCGATCATGTCCTGACGGATGCCCGCGTGCGCCACCACGAGCTTGCCCCCATCCAGCACGACGTGCGTTGGCAAGCCCGCCAGAAAACGCCGCAGTGACTCACGCTGCGAGGCGTCCAGGTGGGCCTCCACGTCCGCGATGGAGGTGTCGAGCCCATGCGAGATCGTCACGCGCTTGCCGGCCAGCCACCGGGCGAACTTGTCGTCGTGATTGCCTTGTACGCAAAGAGCCCGGTCCTGGGCGATCAAGCTTCGCACGAGGTTGACGGTGTCCAACACACGGGGACCCCGGTCGACGAGATCGCCGACAAATACCTTGCCCCGTTCCGGACCCAGGAGACCGAGCAACTCTTCCAGTTCGTCGCAGCAACCATGTACGTCTCCGATGATGTCGAGCATGCTCAGAACATGTTTTAGCATTCCGGCTGACGGGGGCGCTGTGTGCGCGCCGGTGATAAAATCCCAGTGAATGCAGTCTTCCCGCCGCGATTTTCTTGCCGCCGGTCTGACGATGGCCGGCGGCTTGTCTGCTTTGAACGCCGCGTCCTCCCGAAAGAAGCCGAACGTGGTCGTGATCTTTCTGGACGATTCCGGTTGGGGCGATTTTCGTCCCTTCGGTACGCCCGCCTATGCCACGCCGAACGTCCAACGGCTGGCCAAGGAAGGGTGCATGTACACGAACTTCTACGTGCCCCAAGCGATTTGTTCGGCCTCACGGGCGGCGCTGATGTCGGGCTGTTTTCCCTGCCGTACCAAAGTGTTCGGCGCGCATGGTCCGAATGCGCGGGGATTGGATCCGAAGTACGCGACGATGGGCGAAATGCTGAAGTCCGCGGGATACGCCACCGCCGTGTTCGGCAAGTGGCACATCGGAGATCAGCCGGAAACCAGGCCGTGGTCGCGGGGCTTCGACGAATCCTGCGGTTTGATGTATTCGAACGACATGTGGGAGTATCATCCGGAAAATCCCAAGTATTGGGGCCAGTTCCCGCTGCAATTCTGGGAGAACGGAAAGGTCAAGATCGACCGCGTGACGCCGAACGACCAGCCGCATCTGACGACGTGGTACACGGAGCATGCGGTCGATTTCATTGGGCGTCACAAGGCGGAGCCCTTCTTCTTATACGTTCCGCATTCGATGCCGCACGTGCCTCTGTTTGTGAGTGACAAGTTCAAGGGCAAATCCGGCAAGGGACTGTACGCCGACGTGATGATGGAAGTGGACTGGTCGATTGGCGAGATCATGAAGGCGCTGCGCGACAACGGCGTCGAAAAAGACACGCTGGTGCTGTTCACGTCCGACAACGGACCCTGGATTTCGTACGGCAATCACGCGGGTGTGACGCCGTATCGCAACGCCAAGGGAACCAGTTTCGACGGTGGCACAAGGTCGGCTTGTATCGCCCGTTATCCAGGCCATATCAAGGCCGGTACGCGATCGGCAAAAGCGTGGTGCACGGTGGATATTCTGCCGACTGTCGCGCATCTCACCGGCGCGCAACTTCCGGCCAATCCGATCGATGGCCGCAACGTGTGGGATTTGATCCGGGGCGCGAAGGGTGCGACGAATCCCCATGAATATTACGCGTTCACGACGAACAACAGATTTGAAGTGGTGATGACGGGCGACGGGCGTTGGAAGCTGCATCTGCCGCACAGCTACCAGTCTCTGGTCACGGCCGGCCACGATGGCGCGGCGGGCAAGTACGAACAGAAGCAGATCGCGCTTTCGCTCTTCGACCTGCAGAACGATCCGTACGAGACGACAGACGTCCTGCAGAAGTACCCGGAGATTGCGGCGAAGCTCGAAAAGATCGCCGACCGGCATCGCGCCGAGTTTTACTCGAACAACAACTAACATGATCAAGAAAATTCCGTTCCTTCTGCTGCTGTCGCTGCTGCCAGCGGCCGCGTTGTACGCCCAAGGCAAGGGACAAATGACGTCCGAGTTCCTGTTTCCCGCGGAGCCCGTTCACAACCATTCGTCGTCAATCGTCGAGTTGAAAGACGGCCGCCTGATGGTGACGTGGTACCGCGGTTCGGGCGAACGCACGGCGGACGATGTGACGGTGGAAGCGAGCTTTCTGGCGAAGAATGCGATCAACTGGACGCCTCGCATCACGATCGCCGATACGCCGGGGTTCCCCGACACGAACCCGGTGTTGTGGGTGGATCCGCAGCAGCGCCTGTGGTTGTTCTGGGGGCTGGTGATCGCCAACGAATGGCACACGTCATTGCTGAAGTACGAGCGCGCGGACAAGGGCGAGTTGCCATTCAACTGGGGCGATTCGATCATTCTGAAGCCCGTCAACATTGCGGAAAAGACCAAGGCGGTGTTCGGAAAGATCGACTCGGAGCGGGCTCGCGCCATCATCGCCAAGGCGGAAGACAAGTACTTTTCGCGGATGGGATGGTTCACCCGCACGCATCCCATCACCTTGCCCGGCGGCCGCTACCTGGTGCCGTTGTATTCCGACGGCTATTCGTTCGGACTGATGGCGTTGAGCGATGACGAGGGCAAGACGTGGTTTGCGAGCGAGCCGATTGTGGGCTTCGGCGGAATTCAGCCGGCCGTGGTGGTTCGCAAGAGCGGCGAACTCGTGGCGTACTTGCGCGACAACGGTCCACCTCCCAAGCGCGTGCAGATCGCGTATTCCAAAGACAACGGCATGTCGTGGACGAACGCCGAGGATACCGAGATTCCCAACTCCGGCACGAGCGTCGACGTGATCGCGTTGAAGGACGGGCGCTGGCTGATGGTCAACAACGATACGGAAAAAGGGCGCAATTCGCTGGCCGTGTCGCTATCCGACGACGAAGGCCGCACCTGGAAATGGACCCGGCATCTGGAACGCGAGCCGACTGGCGAGTTCCACTATCCGTCGGTGATGCAGACTCGCGATGGTTGGGTCCACGTCAGCTACAGCCACTTCAGCGGCGAACGCAATAAGCAGCAGTCGATCAAGCACGCGCGGTTCAACACCGAGTGGGTGATGGAAGGCGACCCGAAGTGATCGCGGCGGCCTCGTCGTTCGTGCTGTTGCTGGCGGCGCAGGACCTGACGCCGCGCCAGGTGCCGCCGGCGGGCATCGCCGTTCCCGCGGACGAGCGGGCGTCCTTGGAGGCCGGCCTCGCGCGGTTGAATGCGGCGCTGCCGCCGATTGAAAAGCATCCGCTGATCGCGGACGTGCTGATCTTTCGCGAGGCGGTTCGAGTGGCCTTGCAGTACAACGAGTTCTTCAAGCCGGAGGAGTTCGCCAAGGCGCGAAAGTTGCTCGAAACCGGCATGTCGCGCGCCGCGGCGTTGTCCAAAGGCGACGCGCCATGGACTCGTGAGACCGGGCTTGTCGTACGCGGTTACCGTTCGACGGTCGACGACAGCATACAGCCTTATGGACTTGTGATTCCGGCCTCGTGGAGTGCGCAGTCGCGCGGCAAATGGCGGTTGGATGCCTGGTTCCACGGGCGTAGCGAGACGCTGTCTGAGCTGAACTTCATCGACGAACGCATGCGGCGGCCCGGCGAATTTACGCCTCGCGACACGTTCGTGCTGCACCTTTATGGGCGCTACTGCAACGCCAACAAGTTCGCCGGCGAAGTCGATCTTTTTGAAGCGCTGGCCGATGTTCGCAAGAACTATGCGATCGACGAGGATCGCACGCTGGTTCGTGGATTCAGCATGGGCGGAGCGGCCACCTGGCACATCGCGGCGCATCACGCGGGCCTTTGGGCGGCGGCCGCGCCCGGCGCTGGCTTTGCGGAGACGGCCGAGTATCAAAAGCTGAACCTCGCCGATTTCAGCGATTGGGAACGAAAGCTGTTTCAGTTGTACGACGCCACCACGTACGCGCTGAACTTCTTCAATCTGCCGCTGGTTGCCTATTCGGGCGAGAT
>JAFDVT010000211.1 GCA_018268875.1 Acidobacteriota bacterium | reverse complement strand
TTGCAGAAGATGAACGAACTCGATACGCAGGAAGGCGACCAGGACATGGCCGCGCGCATCAGTTCGTACGAACTCGCCTTCCGCATGCAGACGCATGCGCCCGAAGCGGTGGACCTGATGAAGGAATCCGAGGCGACGCGCAAGCTCTATGGCCTCGACCAGAAGCACACGGCGGAGTTCGGCGCGCGCTGTTTGCTGGCGCGGCGCCTGGTCGAACGCGGCACCCGGTTCGTGCAGATTTTTTCAGGTGGCGGTCCGGTCAGCATCCAGTGGGACGCGCATAAGGACCTGAAGGGCAATCACGAAAAGATGTGCGGGATGACCGATCAGCCGATCGCCGCGTTGCTTCAGGATTTGAAGTCGCGCGGGCTGCTCGATTCGACCCTGGTGATCTGGGGCAGCGAGTTCGGTCGCCTGCCGATGTCGCAATCGGGCAACGGCCGCGACCACAATCCCCACGGCTTCACGATGTGGTTTGCGGGAGGCGGCGTGAAAGGCGGGCAAGCCATCGGCGCCACCGACGACTTCGGCCTGTATTGCGCCGGTGGCAAGTACCACATGCGCGATTTTCACGCCACCATCCTGCATGCTCTGGGCCTCGATCAGCACAAGCTTTGGTACCTCCACAATGGGCGGCACGAAAAGCTCACCGACTTCGGCGGTCACGTGATCCGCGAAGTCTTCGCGTAGTAGTAACTACGCCTGCTTGAGGCGGATGCTGCCGTTGACCGTGTGTAGCTTGAGTGCGGGTCCGCCGTTGCCGAGCGTGGCTTTCACGTTCTTGCGGCTCATTTCGCCCTGCACCTGCATGGGGAAGTCCGAATGGATGTTGCCGTTGACGGTATGCGCGTCCATCTGCGCGCCAGCACCGCGCGGCATGGAAACTTCGATGGTTCCGTTCACGGTGTGGAAGTCCAGCGCGCGCGGCGGGGCGGTTCCCATGGATACTTTGATGTTGCCGTTCACCGTGTGGCCTTCGACGACGCCGGTCGCGGAAGCCTCGATGCCACCGTTGACCGTATGGACGTTGACGTCGCTCTTCAGGTCGCGAGCTTCGACGTCGCCATTGACGTTGCGGCCGATAAATTTGACGCCGGCGGGAACTTTGACGCGAAATTCGACCTGCACATCGTTATCGCGAACGCTGTTCCGGCCCTGGTCGCCGGAGCCGCAGTAGTTGCCCGCGCCGGGGTAGACCGCGCAGATGGTGACGCCGTTTTCGCTGGGAAAGACCTCCACGCGAACGTCGGCGGGGTTGCTATTTCGAGCGGTTTTCTTCGCCGTGACTTCAATTTGGGTTCCGGAGGCGGCTTCGGCGTGGATGGAACCGTTGACCCCTTTGATTTCGAGAGCTTTGCCGGGTGCAACGGTGCCATTCCAGGTAAAGTCCTGCGCGGAGCAGGTGAGGAACGTGGCGGCGGCGGCCCAGAGAAGTGTTTTCATGCCGGGGAATACCGAGCGCCGCCCGCGAGGTTACCGCGGAATGTTCGCGAGTCTCAGAAATACAATGAACTTGTATGGCCATGCGACTAACGTTCGAACAAGAGGAACGCATCGCGGCGGTGGAAGTAGCGGTCTCGGCGCCGTTATTTGTGGGATCGAACGAGGAACTGGCGGCGTTGCTTCTCCAGGGACTTTCGACCAAAGAACTTTCCGAAGACGAATTCTGAAGTTCGTTGCGCCGGGAAACGGATAAATTGGCCGCCTCCGTTCGCCGGGCGTGATTCCCTCGTACCCGCAGGAGTCGCTGGACGATGTGATTCGTCAAAATGCGCTACTAACTTGTTGAGGTTGGCCGCCGAACCTTGCGGAATCGTTTCAACTCGCGCTCGCGGCGTCAGCCAAGACGATCCTTCGACACCCGGATATCGGAGTTCATTGCCAGTTGCGAAACCGTAGCTTTTAGGGCCTTCGATCCTGGCCCATCGCCAGATTCTCGAACGGCAACCGCCAAGCTAATCTTCGCGCGCGACCGGATCGTTCACCGCGGGACTCGGACCCGCGCCCCGGCCTACCGTGCGGCTAAGATTACCCAGTTGCTCCGATTCGCTCGACACTCGCGTCGGCACCATCCTGAGGCCGGACGCGCCTGAAGACGACGACGGAACCTCACCCGCTTCGTGATACTCCGCGTCCTGATTGACCTGCCAGACGTCGTAACGGTTGTAACCCGCCAGAATGTTGCGAACCGTCAGCATCGACGTCATCATCGCGTGGTCCTGGTTGTTGTACTTGTGCATCCCGTTGCGGCCCACCAGATGCAATCCCGGAAACTTCGATGCCACTTCCTGGCGAACCTTGTCGACGTGCTCCGCGTACGCGTCGTCGTACACCGGGTACGCCTTGGGCTGCCGGACCACATAACCATCCACCACGTGCTGCTGTTCGGCCAGGCCGATCTTTTCCAGTTCCCGCCCGGCTAGGTCGATCAGGTCGGCGTCGGACATGCCCCACGTGCCGTCCCCTTCAAAACAGAAGTATTCGAGGCCGTAGCACGCCATTTCCGGGTCCGGAACCAGTTCCGGCGACCAGGATTTGAAGTTCTGCACGCGGCCCACCTTGACGTTGGGGTCGTGGATATAAATCCAGTTGTCGGGCAGGTTCTACGTGTCGCGAACGATGAGCGCAACCGTGAGAAAGTCACGATAACGGAGAGAACGGGCGGCCTCCGCGGCGGGTGTGCTGAGGCCTGTGGACAGCATGCGCGCCAGCGCCCGGATGTCGGTGGACG
>JAFDVT010000210.1 GCA_018268875.1 Acidobacteriota bacterium | reverse complement strand
GAAGTGGACGATGCGCAGACGTATGTTGCGCGCATGCAGAAGGAATGGAACGGCGACCGTAAGAAGGCCTGGCAGAGCTTCTGCAAGTCTCTGCTGGCGGCGAACGAATTTATTTACCTGAACTAAAGCATATGAACCGGCATTGGAACAGTTACCTGAATCAGACGCTTTCGCGGCGGGAACTCCTCAAAGTCTCGAGCACCGGCTTTGGCAGCCTCGCACTGGCTTCGATGCTGCAGGCCAGCACCGACCCGATGGCCGTCAAGGCGCCACACTTCAAGCCCCGCGCCAAGCGGGTGATCTTTCTGTTCATGCACGGTGGACCGTCGCAGGTGGACACGTTCGACTACAAGCCGCTGCTGAAGCGCGACCACGGCAAGCCGTTGCCGTTTGCGCGACCCAAAGTCGTGTCGGGCGAGACGTTCAACTTGCTGCAATCGCCGTGGCAGTTCAAGCAGTACGGGCAGAGCGGCGCCTGGGTGAGCGACCTGTTTCCGGAGATCGCCAAGTGCGTCGACGACCTGTGCTTCATCAAGTCCATGTGGGGATCGAATTCGCGGCATGGCGGGGCGCTGCTCGAACTGCATACGGGGTCCGACACATTCATCCGGCCGAGCATGGGTTCGTGGGTGACGTACGGGCTTGGTAGCGAGAACTCGTCGATGCCCGGGTATCTGACGATTTGTCCCACGCAGTCGCACGGCGGGGCGAACAACTTCGGTTCGGCGTTCCTGCCCGCGCCCTACGCGGGTACGGCCATTGGCTCCGTCGGAGTTCCCGCGCGCGACGCGAAGATTCCGTTCATCACCAATACCGAAACGCCGCGCAACATCCAGCGCATGGAAATCGATTATTCGCAGGGCCTGAACCGCAAGCAGTTGGAACTCACGGGTCCCGATCATGCGCTCGAAGGCCGCATCGAATCGTTCGAACTTGCCTTCCGCATGCAGGCCGAAGCGCCCGAATTGCAGGACCTGGGCCAGGAAAGCGAAGCCACGCGCAAGATGTACGGCCTGGACAATCCGGTTACCGAGGACTTTGGCCGCCAGTGTCTGATGGCCCGGCGCTTTTCGGAAAAAGGCGTGCGTTTCGTGCAGGTCAGCCACACGTACAAGTGGGACCAGCACGCGAACCTGCGCCGCGATCATGAACAGAATGCGGCCGAGGTCGACAAGCCAATCGCAGGCCTGTTGAAGGACCTGAAATCGCGCGGTTTGCTCGAAGATACGCTGGTTTTATGGTCCGGCGAGTTCGGACGTACGCCCACGGCCGAAGGGTCCGACGGCCGCGACCACAACCCCGAAGCCTTCACCGTCTGGATGGCGGGTGGCGGCGTCAAACCCGGGTTCAGTTACGGCGCGACCGACGATTACGGTTACTATTCCGTCGTCAACAAGGTCCACTTCCACGACCTGCACGCGACCATTCTGCATCTGCTGGGCATGGACCACAAGAAGCTGACCTACCGCTTCGCCGGGCGCGACTTCCGCTTGACTGACGTCCACGGCAACGTCGTGCACGACATCATGGTGTAGCCATTTTCCAAAGGGCCCAAATGGCCAGCAGCGTATGCGCGATCGAGACGGCCAGCATCCGGTAACCCACCGCCTGCAGGCGTTCCCGCAGCACCTCGGGCTGATTCAAACGGTATAGTTCCCAGGCGTGCGTAACGGCTGAAAACAGTAGCGGGACTGCCAGCCGCCAATCTCCGCTCAGCATCACGGCGGGGATCGCCGCCAGGCCCTGTACGAACGTTGCCGTGTACGCTTTGCCTCGCATGCCGCCTTGCGGTTCGACGCCCGGCTTTGCCGCCGCGATCCTCGCTTCCAAGCGCGCGTGTACTGACAAGACCGACGCGACGCCGTGCAGCGTGACGATGGCCCACAGCCACCAGGTCCACACCGGAACGTCGTGCCGCATGGCGAGGACGGCCGCAAAGGTGCTGGCCGATAGACCTCCGACAGCGGCGATCTGCAAGAGCGTGGAACGTTGCCGGTTGTTCACCGCCATCCACACGGCGACGGCTGTGAAGACCGCTCCGAACAGCGTCAGTACGCCGAGTTCCAGCAGCGGAACTCCCAACGCGGCCAGCGCCACCAGCGATAGCAATGCGATTGCGCCTTCCGCCGCCAGCCATTGCAGAGGCTGCGCGTACCCTTGCGAGGCTTTGTGTTTCCGCAGCCGGAACAGCACCAGCAGCGGTTCACGAAGCAAGAATCCGGCAAACACGTAACAGAAGGCCGGGATGAGCGCGAAGTTCCAGTCGCGAGCCAGAATGGCCGTCGCGATAAAGGGTTGCAGCAGGATTCCCCAGGCGCCGTGTTCGCGTGGCAGCGGCCGTGCGCCGGGTTTCGCGGGTTGTCCGGGTCTCACGGCTTTGGCGCCGCCCCTTTGAACATCGTCACCAACAACGTGGCGCCGGTCTTGGCGGTGACGGCATGTGGCATACCGGCCGGCACGTACGCCCAGAAGCCTTCCGACGCGTCGTGCGATTCCTCGCCGGTGCGGATGGACGCCTCGCCGCGAGCCAGGTACATCGTGATGGGAAATGGCGCCTGATGTTCGGCCAATCCGCGCTCCGCTTCGAACTGGAACTGTACAACCCTGGTATGGTCGTCGTTCTGCAGGACGCGGGTTTGCACCGCTTGCCGCGGCGCGCCGTCCCCCCGCGCATCGGGTACGACTATCAACGTGGACATGCCTTAATTGTGGAACAACGCCATCCTGCAAAACGGGGTCATTCGAAATTTCGATAAAAGAAAACGTTGACTTGGGAAACTTTTGTCCTCAGAATCGAAGGAACCTTTGAAGCCGTGTCGGCTTCGACGTAACCAGCATTGCCCAGTCGGCAAGGATGTCTTCTGTCCGTTTCCGCACTGGGCTTCTCTGTTTTGACTCCCAGCGGCGTTGTGGTGTACGCAAACCAACTGCTTCAGGAGTCATTTCGGATGCTACAGTCTCTCCGGTTCCGGGGGCTCGCCGTATGCGCGGCCGCCGCCATCGCATTTTCATCCAATTTGGCGGCCCAGTCCATCTACGGTGGACTTCGCGGCCTTGTGTCGGACTCGACCGGGGCGGCGATGGCCAACGCCAAGGTCACGCTCATCAACGAGGCCACCACCGACGCGCGCAACATCCAAACGTCCAACGACGGCGAGTATGTCTTCAGCCAGGTGATCCCCGGCACATACAAGGTCGCGGTCGAATTCGGAGGCTTCAAGAAGTTCGAACGCACGGGCATTCTGGTGGAAACGCAGCAGCAATTAACCGTCGACGTCAAAATGGAAGTCGGCAACGTAACCGACAGCGTACTGGTGACCGAAGAGGTTCCGCTGATCGAAACGGCGACCGCGTCGCAAGGCCAGGTGATCGACCGTCAGAAGCTCGTCGACCTGCCGAACCTGGGCCGCAATCCGTACATGTTTTCGCGCCTCGCGCCCAACGTGCAGCAGGTGGGCAATCCCGCCTATGCCCGCATGCAGGACCAGTCGGGATCGTCGCAGATTTCGATCGCCGGCGGTCCCGTCCGCGGCAACAATTATCTGCTCGACGGCGTACCGATCACCGATGCCGCCAACCGCGCCATCATCATCGCGTCGCTGGAAGCGGTGCAGGAAATGAAGGTGCAGGCCAACACGTACGACGCCGAAATCGGGCGTTCCGGCGGCGGCATGTTCAATGCCTATATGAAGTCCGGCACGAACACGTTCCACGGTTCTGGCGGCGCGTACTTCCGGCAGACGGATTGGCTCGCGAACAGCTTTTTCAACAATCGCGCGGGCGCTCCGGTGACCGATCAGCCGTTCCGTAATTACCTGGGTTCGTTCGGCGGCCCGGTGTGGATCCCCAAGGTGTACGACGGCCGCAACAAGACGTTCTTCTTCTTCGCGTTTGAAGGCTACCGCGACACCCAGGCCAACGCGGGCACTACGCAGGTCCCGACCTCGCGCGAACTGAGCGGCGACTTTTCGCAGAGCCTCACGCGCGCCGGCGCGCTGCGCCTGATTTACGACCCGCTCACCACCGATGCCGCGGGCGTTCGCACCCCGTTTGCCGGCAACATCATTCCCGCCGCGCGCATCAACAATGTCGGCAAGAACATCGCCGCGACGTTCGCCGCGCCCGACAAGACCGCCGCCTTCCACGGTGATTCGAACCTCAGCTACCAGGCGTCGCTCGCCTCGATCGCCGACCAGCGTACCTACAAGGTGGACCACAAGCTGTTCAGTTGGTGGAACGCCAGCTTCGGCTTCCAGTGGTACCACTCGCTGGAACCCGGCGAATGGTGGTTCCGCAACACGCCGTCCTCGCCCAACCAGTGGACGCTTGACCGGATCGTGCATTCGAGCCAGTTCAACAACACGCTCACCATCAGTCCCACGACGGTGTTGGCCGTGCGTTACGGGTTCAACCGCTTTCCGAACCTGCAGGGACAGGCGTCCACCGGCTTCAACGTCGCGTCGCTTGGCTTCAGCCCCGGCTTTGTCAACAGCATCCAAAGCCCAGTGTTCCCGTCGGTGACCTTTCAGAACTTTTACACCGGCACCAACATGGGAACCAACAGCAACGCGCTGACGATTTTCAGTTCCAAGAACTTTGGCGCCATCCTGTCCAAGTTTGCCGGCAAACACACGCTGAAGTTCGGCGCCGATGCCCGCCGCATCCAGATCGGCGACATCAACTTTCAGAACAGCGCCGGTACGTTTAGCTTTACCGATCAGTTCACCCGCGCCAACTATCTTTCGGGTGACGGCGCAAGCGGTTCAGACCTCGCCAGCCTGCTGCTGGGCGCGCCCGCCAGCGCCAGCGGCTTTCTGCCCACGTACCTGCTGAACTACCAGATGTACTATGCGGGCTTCGTGCAGGACGACTTCCGGCTCAGCCCCAAACTGACGCTTACCATGGGGCTGCGGTGGGAACGGGAAACCGGCATCAAGGCTCAGGACAACAAGCTGATCGTGGGCTTCAATCGCAACGCCGTCAACTCCATCAGCGTGGAATCCGGCGTACCGACAGCGGGCGCCGTGATGTTTGCCGGCCAGGGCGGCAACCCCACGCAGACCAGCAATTTCCAGGGCAACAAGCTGTCCCCGCGCTTCGGCCTCGCCTACCAGATCAACAGCAAGACCACGGTTCGCGGCGGTTACGGCATCTTCTGGGCGCCGCAGTTGACGCCCGGTGGCGCGTACCTTCCCGAGGGCTACACCGCCTCCACCTCGGTCGCGACTTCCAACGACTCCGGCCGTACGCCGAACGCCGCCGCCAACCTGTCCACCATCTTTTCGAACGGCCTCGACAAGCCGGTGGGCAACGCGCTCGGCGACCGTACCGGCATCGGCAAGAGCCTGACGATTTACGATCAGTTCTCGCGGGCGCCTCGCGTACAGCAGTTCTCGATCGACATCCAGCGCGAACTTCCCGGCGGGATTGCGGCGGCCGTCGCGTACGTCGGTTCCCGTTCGGCGGACCTGACGCAAACCACAGGGACGGTCAACATCAACCAGGTGGCTCCGGGCTTTTATAGCCTCGGCGCCTCGGCCCTGAGCGCCGCGGTGGCGAACCCGTACTTCGGCAAGGGCGGCACCAACATCCTGGCCGGTTCCACCGTGAGCCGCGCGCAACTGCTTCGTCCCTTTGCCGCGTTCGACGCGCTGAACATCACCAACGGCAGTTGGAACACCGCAAGGTACGATTCACTGGTGTTGAAGGCGCAAAAGCGCATGACGGCCGGCTTCAGCTTCCTGGTGGCGTACACGTTTTCGAAGAACTTTGACGCGGCCTCCGGAGGCACCGGCAACAACGTCAACGGCGGCAACGTCGCGCCGCAGAACGTGTACGACCTGGCGTCGGAATACGGCCTGTCGTACCTCGACGCCACGCATCGCCTGAGCCAGACGTACACCTACGAACTCCCGTTCGGCAAGGGCAAGACGTTTCTGGGCAGCGGCGGGCGCGTCGTGGACGCCATCGCGGGCGGATGGTCGGTCAACGCCGTCAGCATCATGTCGAGCGGCTATCCGCTCATGATCCGCATGAACAATAACAACAACAGCATTATCTTTGCGCCATCCCAGCGTCCCAACGCCACCGGCGTATCGCCCGACTGGGGCGGCACCATGACGCAGTGGGTGGACGGCACCGGTTACATCAACCCGGCGGCGTTCTCGAACGCCCCGGCGCTGACCTTCGGCAACGTGTCGCGCACCATCGCGATGCGCAGCCTCGGCCAGGTCAATTGGGACATGTCGGTGTTCAAAAGCTTCTCGATCACCGAGCGTGTCAAGGTCCAGTTCCGCGCCGAGGCGCTGAACGCGATGAACACGCCGTACTTCCGGGCTCCCAACACCGCGGTCGGCAACGCGACCTTCGGCAAGATCACGTCGCAGGCCAATTTTCCGCGGTTCATCCAACTGGGATTCCGCGCCTGGTTCTGAAACGGAGCACAGCACAGAGCGTGGGTGGTGCTATCCCGCCCACACCCCGAATCTCTAACAAAACAACCGATAATTCGTCAAATTTAGAGCTATAATCAGGTAACCACGGAGGGCGCAGGATCCATCGGATAAGAATGGTCCGCCGCCCCAGTGACAGGCAGTCCCGAGGGAAGAATAGATGAATCAACTCACCCCTGAACAGCGCATGGAAATCACCAAGCGCGGATTTTCGCGGCGTAGCTTTGGCCGGTTCGCGGCCCTTGCCACCGCCGGCGCAACCCTCCCCTTCTATAACGAAGCAGCCCTGGCCCAGTTGTCCATGGTCGCGAACATGCCCGCAGATGCCGTCAAGATCAACGCGAATGAAAATCCGCTTGGTCCCTGCCCCGAAGCCGCCGAAGCCATTTACGGCGTCATCAAAAAGGGCGGACGGTACATGTATGAGGAAACTTTTTCGTTCGCCAAGACCCTTGCCGATCAGGAGGGCGTGAAGCCCAACTACGTGCAGCCCTGGGCCGGTTCGAGCGCGCCGTTACACCAGGCGGTGATGGCATTTACCTCGAAGGACCGTCCGTTTATCATTGCCGACCCCGGCTACGAAGCCGGCGAACGCGCCGCAAAGTTCATCGGCGCCAGCGTGATTCGCGTGCCGCTTACCAAGGGCACCTGTTCTCATGACGTCAAGGCGATGGTGGCCGCTCATCCCACCCCCGGCCTCATTTACGTCTGCAACCCCAACAACCCCACCGGGTCCATGACCTCGCGCGCCGACATCGAATGGCTCGTGAAGAACAAGCCGGCCGGTTCCGTGCTGTTGCTCGACGAAGCCTACATCCATCTGTCGGGCGCACAACCCGGTACCGATTTTGTAGCCGCCGACAAGGACGTGATCGTTCTGCGCACGTTCTCGAAGCTGTATGGCATGGCTGGCCTGCGCGCCGGCGCGGCGATCGCCCGTCCGGACCTGCTCGCCAAGATTTCGCCCTACACGGCGGGCGCTTTGCCGCTTACCGGTATGGTCGGAGCCAACGCGTCGCTCAAGGTAAAGACTCTGGTGGCCGAACGCAAAAAGATCATCGGCGACGTTCGCGAAGACACGCTGTCGTTCCTTTCGAAGAAGGGCTATCAGTTCGCCCCCACCGAAAGCAACAAGTTCATGCTCGACGTTCGCATGCCCGGCGAAGACTTTGCCGCCAAAATGCGCGACGAGAAGATCTATGTCGGTCGCGTGTGGAAAAGCTGGCCGAACCATGTTCGCGTTTCCATCGGCACGTCCGAGGAAATGGCGAAGTTCAAGGCCGCGTTCACCAAAATCATGGGCTAAGCGCCCGGTCTTCACGCTGTTTTCCGGAAGCCGGCGTTCTCATGCGCAAATCGAGACCGCCGGCTTCGCGTTTTCATAGCTGTTCCGTTACCCCGTCCGTGCCGTTCGCTCCCAGTGAGAGCCCCAACCGGTGACTTCCATCGTGCGTAAATTTCGAATTCACTACAACGGGCGGATCTTTGCCGGTGACGCGTTCGGCGGTCTGATGGCCGCGCTCATCGCCCTGCCGTACGGCCTTTCCATGGCGACCCTGATGGGTTTGCCGCCTGTTCTCGGGCTTTTTACCTCCATCGCCACCGCGCCGATCATCACGTTGCTCGGCCGTAACTCCGTCATGATCGGCGGCACCGCCAGCCCCACGCTGCCCTTTATCGTCGACGCCGTCCAGCGCCAGGGCGTCGGCGGCGCGGCCAAGATCTCCATCGTCGCGGCGATCTTTTTGATGGTCTTCAGCGTTCTGCGGCTCGGCCGTTTGATCGCAAAAGTCCCGCAAACCGTGGTTTCCGGCTTTTCCTGCGGCATCGGCGCGATGATGATCATCCTGCAGTTGAACACCATGTTCGGCCTGCAGTTGAAAGGCGGCGGAGCCCCGCTCAGCCAATTCTTCACCACCTTGAGCCACCTCGGCCTCACGCGTTGGGAACCCGCCCTGCTTAGCCTCGTCGTGGTCGCCATCTGTCAGGTGCTCAGCATCCGGTGGAAGCGCTTTCCCGGACCTCTGGTGGCCGTCGGCGTGGCCATGGCCCTTGCGGCGTTCATGAACATGCACGAGAAGGAGGTCGGTTCGCTACCGCTGGAGATTCCGCCGCTCGCGGGCTTCAGTTGGTCGCCCAAGGAAGTCGGCGAAATCCTGGTGCAAGGCTTTGGACTCGCCTTCGTCGTCGCCGTGTACGTCCTGCTCACCGCTCGCGTTGTGGAACATTTCCGCGGCCGCCACCAGCACACCAAAGCCTCCGACGCCGATGCGGAATTGGGCGCCTACGGCATCGCGAACATTGTCGCCGGCATCTTCGGCGCGCCCGTCAGCGTAGGCATTCCCGCGCGCTCGGTGGCCAACGTCCGCTGCGGCGGCACGACGCGCATGTCCAACCTCATCCACGCCATCATCCTGGTTCTGCTCCTGTGGCTGGGCGGCAACATCGTGAGTCATATTCCGATGGCCGCGCTCGCCGGGGTAACCGCGTGGATGGGCTTCTGTCTTCTCGATTGGTCCGCGTGGCGCCGCCTGCCCAAAATGCGCCGCGTGGACGCCGGAGCGTTCCTCACGACTGCGATCGCCGTGCTGATTACGAACGCGGTCCTGGCGGTCGCGCTGGGTTGCGCCTGGTACGGCGTGAGGCTTCTGTGGCTGCGTTACAAAGGCATCGATGGCGCGCAACCGCACGGCCTGCCGGTGGAATCCCGCTAGCGCTTGACCGCAGCTGCTTTCCAGGAGGCCTCGATCTTAGCCAAGTCCTCTTCGCTCAAGCCCGCCTTGCGAAACATGCGAAGCAGCCGTTCCTTGCCGGGAGTCTCCCGCAGCGACGCGACCTCGAACAGGCTCGCCTCGGGATCGCCCGGCGTATAGCTCACAAACCGCAATTCATTCCAAAACGGCGCGGAGCCGGCGAGTCGTTGGATCTCCTGGCATTCCAGATCGAGCGCATGCCAGGCTTGCATGTGTTCGTTGGCCATCTTCACGGTCCGCAGACCTCCCACCATTTCGAGGCCCAAGATCCGATAACCCATATGCGCGGGCTGGCCGGCGCCGTTGGTCATGCAATTTGAAGCCGGTGTCGGTTTGGCAAGTCGCTTCCTCTCAGCCATCCCCACAGGCCAGGGTGCTCCCGTGGTCCGCAGACCCACATCGTCGGAAATCACGATATGGCGGCCGCTGGCTTCGATGATGGTACGTTCGCGAATCGGCTCCAGATTTTTCAGGTGCCTGGTGTGAACTTCCGCACGCGATCCATCGGCGCGTTGGGCAATCACAATGGTCTGGGCGATCCGCATCGGGGCGCCCTCATGGGTTGCGGTGAACTCTTCCAGGCGCAGCGTGTAAGCGGGCTGTCCATACAGGGCGGTGACGCAGGCCGCAAGGACAATCAGTTGTTTCAAACGGCGAACCTCCTGATATGCGTCAGTTTGTCACAAAATCACGGCGCGGGAGGGTCTTCGCCGCCTGCGATCGCTCCTACGACCAAAAGCGGTTCATCACCCGCCACGACCGCCTCGGGCAGCGGGTTCGACGGTGGATCGTTCGAAAGATCCTGCCCGCAGGCAAAAAAACGCAGAAACGCCCGCCGCTTCTTCGTTCCGTGATCCCGAATCGTTCCGCCCAGCACCGGGAACCTCGCCTCCAGCGCATCGAGGACGGCTTCCAGCGTCACTGCCGTCGACGCCTGCAGTTCCACACGTACTTCGGCCTCGGCTAAACCGGCCAGAGTCCGCAGGTGCGACGGCAGTTCCACCCGGATGGCGGCGCTCATGCCAGCGTTTGAACCTACACCGACAGCACCGCCGGCAGGTCATGCGCGATCGCCTTCCAGCTATCGCCCCCGTCCGGCGACACATACACTT
>JAFDVT010000020.1 GCA_018268875.1 Acidobacteriota bacterium | reverse complement strand
TGGTCAGGAACAGGGTCGCCGAAAGATCCGTTCGAATGCGGTGGCCAGTGCCTTTGATCTGCCGGATGGCATTGTCCACATGGGTGCCGAACGCCTGCCCGCCGTCGTAGCGATTGAACAGCGGCGGAAAGATGCGGTACGGCAGCGCGGCGCCCATGAACAGCGCGTTCTGCTGCAGGATGTTCACCAGGCGTTCGCTCAACTCGCGCGCCACCGGATGATCCTCCGGCAGTTGCAGGTTGTTCTTGGTGATGGCGGATTGATAACCGGCCGTCACCCGTCCGTCCACCCAATCGGCCTTTTCGAGAGCCGCCCGGGTGTAGGCGGCCTCTTCGGGAGTCAATACGTTATCGATATGCAGCAACATGGGTGTGATCTAGAAGCGAACGTTGGTGGTGAACATCGCAAAGCGCGCCGGGCCCGGCACCAGGTGTCCGCCGCCGAGGCGTTCGAAGTAATACTCATTGCTCAGGTTGGACAGGTTGAGCCGGAAATCGAGGTGGTCGTTCACGCGGTAGCCCACCATGCCGTCAATCGTCGAGTAGGAATCCACCACGCGGGTATTGGTGTTGTTGCCGAAGCGGCGGCCCATAAACCGGGGTCCGACGCCGAACTGGAAGCGCCGCGCGGTGTACGTCATCCAGATGCTCGCCGAATTCCGCGGGGTGTTCTGGAAGTACCGCCCGACCTCCGCCGGCGTGTTCGAGCTGCGGATGCGCGCGTCGATCAGTGAGTACGAACCGAGTACGCGGATCTGCCGGGTGATCGCGCCCGAGGCCGATAGTTCCAGGCCTTGCGACACTTGCCGCCCGGCCAGCACCTGCGGCGGATCGGTGGCCAGCAGGCCCGGGGTACGCGCGTTGTCCTTCTTCACCTGGAACAGGGCTCCGGACAGCAGAATGCGGTTGCCGAACGGTTCCCACTTCGTTCCGACCTCGGTGGTGTAAGTCTTTTCCGGCGGGATCGCGGTGTTCGACGTACTGTACGACAGGCCTTCGAGCGAGGGACTCACGGAACTGCCGTAGCTCGCATAGATGCTACCCATTTGCACCGGCTTGTAAATCAGCCCGGCGCGGACGCTCGCAAAATTCACCGTCTGTTGCACCGGGGCGGGCGTGGTGTTGACGCCGTTGACGTCGAACCGTTCGTAACGTACGCCGCCGGTCGCCTCGATGTGGTCGCCCAGCTTTGCCGTATCGAACAGCCACGCCGACTGCGTGTTGCCGGCGATGCGCCCCACATACGGACTTTCCGTGATCGCGCCGGTGTACTCGTCGTACGGATTGGGATCGAGCAGCGTCGTCGGCGAAACCGCCGCCGTGCGATTGATGCGCATGTTGCGTTCGTTGGTGAATGCCGCGCCCGCCACCGCGTTGTGACGGATCCCCGCCGTGTTGAAGCTCATTTTGAGGTCCGTCTGGTTGTCGGCGATCTTGTCTTCGGCAATCCAGCTGCGCATTTCGCGATTGATTACGGTTGTTTCGGTGCTGGCGAAGCGCGGCGGACTGGCGATCGAATTTCGCATCGCGCGGCCATAGCGGAACTGGTTGCGGAGCTGGAAATTGTCGCTGAAATCATGTTCGAGCCGGACCGTGCCATTGTCCTGATTGAGGTATTCGTGGTCGCGATCGGCAAATCCGTAAAACGTATCGCGAGGCACCGGGGCGGGCTTGTCGCGATAGGCCGCCAGCGCGTTGTTAGTCGCCGGCACCCATGGAATGCCGTAGTCGGAAAGGTTGTCCTGCTTCAGCTTGTAGTAGCTGAGCGTCAACCGCGTCGCCGTGCCCAGGCCAAACCCAAGCGACGGCGCGAGTCCCCAGCGGTTGGCGTGCACGACGTTGCGGCCGGGCACTCCGGCATCGTGAATCAAGCCGTTTAGGCGGAACCCGGTGCGTTCGCCCATGCCGAGCTTGCGGAGCGACGTATTGAGGTCGATGGTCGCGCGGCGGGTATCGGCGTTGCCGAGCGCAAACGAACCGCCAACGATGCGGTGGATCCCCGGACTCTTGCTGACCAGGTTGATCGCGCCTCCCGAAGACCCGCGCCCGGTGAGCGCCGAGGTCGGACCCTTGGTGACTTCCACCTGTTCCAGATTGAACGGATCGCGAGTTTGCGGGTTCAGGTCGCGAACGCCGTCGACGAAGATGTCGTTGCGCGCGCTGTTGCCGCGCATCGTCAGGTTGTCGCCCGCCGCGACGCCGCCTTCACCGGCCGTAATGGTCAGGCCCGGTACGTTGCGCAGAACCTCGGTGAGGCTGGTGGCGCCCTGCTGCTCGATGATCTCTTTGGGCAGCACGGTAATGGTCTGCGGCAGGTTGCGCAGAGGTTCGGTGTAGCGGGGCGAGGACACGGGCGCGCGGTCGTTGACGTCCACTTGAATGCGCACCTCGTTGAAACGCAGTTGCGCCTGGGTCGCGCCGGTGATGCGGTAGCCGAGGCCGGTTCCGGCCAGGATCTGGCGTAGCGCCTGCTCGGCGGGGATCTGCCCTGAAACGCCTTTGCTGGCGACGCCGCGCATGTCCTCGTTCGGAATCTCGATCGTCCAACC
>JAFDVT010000209.1 GCA_018268875.1 Acidobacteriota bacterium | reverse complement strand
TTTTCAAACAGGGCGACGACGACGATTTCGGGGTCGTGACGAGGCGCAAAGCCGACGAACCACGCGTTATCTTTGAGTTCCTCGCCGAGTTGCTTGTTGCGTTCGACAAGCGCTTTCGACGCCAACTGCGCCGTTCCGGTCTTGCCGCAGAATTCGATGCCGGGAAGGGCGGAGGCGCGGGCGGTGCCACCTTCGTTCACCGCGCCATACATGCCGTAGACTACCTTTTCGACGTTTTCCGGCTTCAGGTTCGCCGTGCGCGGGGCGGGGATCTTGGCGTCCTTCACGAGGTGCGGTTTGTACCACTGGCCGCCGAGGGCGAGTCCACCGATGGCGCTGGCCAACTGCAGCGGCGTCACCGTAACCGCGCCTTGGCCGATCACGACCGAGATCGTTTCGCCGGGGAACCATTTCTGGCGGTAGGTACGAATTTTCCATTTGGGCGAAGGCATCAGGCCTTGGCTTTCGTGTGGCAAGTCGATACCGGTCTTCTTGCCGAGGCCGGCCATTTCGCCGTACTGGGCGAGGGTTTCGATGCCGACTTTGGCGCCGAGGGCATAAAAATAGCTGTCGCAGGACTGCGTGATGGCGTGGTGTAGCGACACGGTGCCGTGCTTCGAATGGCAGCGATGGTAGTGGCCCCAGTAACTGGCGCCGCCGCTGCAATGGACACGGACGCTGTCGTCGATCATGCCGGTTTCGAGGCCAGCGATGGCGGAGATCGGCTTAAACGTCGAGCCAGGCGCGAACTGGGCCTGGATGGCGCGGTTCAGCATGGGCTTGGCCGGATCTTCGAGGATCGCGTTCCAGACACTGCTGCGGATGCGGCCGGCGAACTGATTCAAGTCGAACGCCGGGCGGCTGACCATAGCGAGCACTTCGCCGCTACGCGGGTCCAGCGCGACCACCGCTCCACGGCGGCCTTCCATGGCGAGTTCGGCGACCATCTGCAGGTCGAGGTCGATGGTGAGTTGCAGGCTCTTGCCGGGGCTGGCGTCCTTCAGATCCTTCACCGGGTAGCGAAGGTAGCCCATGTTGTCGACCACCCATTGCTGCTGGCCGTCGATGCCCATCAGCGAATCGTTGTATTCGCGTTCGACGCCGGTTTTGCCGATGATGTCGCCTTGCGTGTACTTGGCGAACTCGGGCGTGTTCAATTCCGTTTCCGTGACTTCGCCGACGTAGCCGATGACGTGCGCGACCAGGCCGCCCTTGGGGTACAGGCGCTGCTGACCGTGGATCAGTTCGAGTTCCGGCAGCATGTTGTCGCCGCGGTGGGAATCGACAAAAGCCACTTCGCCCGGCGTCAGATCCTGCTTGAGCATGATCGCTTCGTACTTGGGGCGCGAGGTGAAGCGCTTGACCTTGGCGTAGAGTTCTTCGTAGTCGAGGTTCAAGCCGTCGGCGATGGTCTTCAAATGCTCCATCTTGAGGTTTTCGCGATGGAGGCGGACGCGGAAGGACGAATGGTTGTCGACGATGATGCGGCCGTCGCGGTCGTAGATCTTGCCGCGGGCGGCGGGGATCGGCACGGAACGGATGCGGTTGCGTTCCGCGCGCTCGGAATAGAACTCGGGGTTGCGGATCTGCAGATCCCAAAACGTGATGATCAGGAAGACAACGACGCCGACCGAGAGGTACTGGAAAAAGGCGATCTTGCCGGAGGCGAAGGTGGTGTCGTCGCTGAGCAGGCGCGGGTTTTTGAGTCTTTGTTCGTGCAGTTCGGCTTCGAAGGACGTCATGCTGCTACAACCTCGGCGACCATCTATTATTCAGTTTATCCAACACGATGAAGAGGGGGATCGCGACCAGGGCGTTGAGGCCGGCCTGGATGAACATTTGGGCGGGTTCGAAGGCCATTCCGAGACCGAGCAGCGCGCGCACCATGATCCAGTAAAAGAACTGGTGGAAGACGAAGAAGAAGAACGAAAGGATAAAGCGGATGGCGGCGTTATCCACATCGAAGCGCAGACTCATGGACGCGGCGAAGTAGCCGACCAGGGTTTTGGTGATGCCGAAGAGGCCGACGTAATGATGCGACAGCGCGTCCTGCATGAGGCCTACGGCGGCGCCGAAGAACAGCGCGGCGATTTGCGAGCGCCAGGCGAGCGAGTAGTAAACAACGATGAGCAGCGGCAGTTCCAGGTACCCGAGCTGTTCGAAAAAGTTCGGGACGTAGATCTGGTACAGGACGCCGAGCAGCGGCAGGATCAGGATCGCGAGGAACGGCTGGATGCTGCCGGGACGGATCACTCGGGAACGGCGGCGGCCGCTCGACAGAATATGCTCGCTGGTGTCGGTCATTGCCATCATCGAGTGTCCATCGTCATTGTTTCGGCGGCGCGGTGGCTGCGGGGGCCGCTGGCTTCGGTTGTGCCTGGGCGGCAGGCGGCGGCGCGGTTGTTACCGGAGGCTGCTGCTGTTGCTGCGGCTGAGACCCGGGTTGCGGGCTAGCGGCGGGCAGGTTCGAGAAGCTGGGCGGCTTTGAGCCATAAGTGCCGAACTTCGCGCCCTGCTGTTCTTCCTTTTTCTGATAGCGTTCGGCGAGGCGGTCGGCATCGGTGCTGAGCACGCCGTTGGACGGAGTTCCCACGGGGACGGTACGGCCGTCGGAGCCGGCGGGAGCGGGCGGCGGCTGCAGGATCTGAATTTGATCTTCCTGCGCGGGCGGAACCGGGATTTCCTGGTGTACGCCTTCGAGCACGATCAGGATTTCTTCGAGGCCATTGGCGAGGCCGGACGGCACTACTTCCACATTCTTGAAGATCGGGCCGGTTTGCACGGAGACGACGCGGCCGACCGGCAGTCCTTTGGGGAAGATGCGGTCCTCGCCGGTGGTGTAGAACATCTCGCCGACTTCCACTTTGTCTTCGTTCTGGATGCGGTCGACGAGGCAGCGGTTGTAGCCGGTGCCTTTGAGCGTGCCGTAGACGCGGTTGCGCTGGGAGACGACGCCGGCGCCGAACAGTGAGTCGCTGATCAACTGGACCTGGGCGGCAAGCGGGAACGAATCGATGACTTTGCCGATGATGCCGTCGCCGGTGATGACGGCCATGCCTTTGTAGACGCCGTCGGAGGTTCCGCGATCGACCAGCACGACGGTTTTGGCGCTGGTGCTGGTGGCGATGATGCGGGCGGCCAGGGTCTTGGACGGCGAGCGGCCCTTGAACTCGATGAGCGCGCGGGCACGATCCGCGGTGGCGAGTTCGGTGCGCAGGAAGTTGTTTTCGAGCTTCAGGCGATTGGTTTCGGCCTTGAAGCGGCGGTTCTCTTCGCGAACGTCGAGCAGGATGAAATAGTCGTTGAAGAAGCTGTGTACGCTGGAACGTCCGCTTTCGAGAAAACGTGCAAACGGAGCCACACCCGTCACCGCCCAGACACGGAGCGTGCGAAGTTGCGTGCTGCTCCGCACCTGGTAGGCGAGCAGCATGAGCTGCGAAAACAGCACAAGTAGCAGAACCGTGAGGTTGCGATACCGGCTGAGGAGAAGTTCCATTGCCTAGTTATTCAATAGCGATACGGCGGAGGAGCCGGAAATCGGTCAGCATTTTGCCGGTGCCGAGCACGACGCTGGCCAGGGGTTCGTCGGCGATGGACACTGGCAGGCCGGTTTCTTCGCGGATGCGGCGGTCCAGATTTTTGAGCATGGCTCCGCCGCCGGTGGGGAGGATGGCGCGGTCACTGATGTCGGCGGACAGTTCCGGGGGCGTACGTTCGAGGGCGACGCGGACGGCGTTCATGATGGTGGCGACGCATTCCGACAGGGCCTCGCGAATTTCCGAGTCGTTGATCGTGATGGTTTTGGGCACGCCTTCGATGAGGTTGCGGCCTTTGATTTCCATCGTGATCGGCTTGTCGAGCGGGAAGGCGCTGCCGATGGACATCTTGATCTGCTCGGCGGTGCGTTCACCAATCAGCAGGTTGTACTTGCGCTTGAGGTACTGCATGATGGCGTCGTCCATCTCGTTGCCGGCGACGCGCACGCTACGGGAATACACAATACCGGAAAGCGAAATGACGGCGACGTCGGTGGTTCCGCCGCCGATATCGACCACCATGTTGCCGGAAGGTTCGGTGATGGGAAGACCGGCGCCGATGGCGGCGACCATCGCCTGTTCCACCAGATGTACTTCGCTGGCTTTGGCGCGGTAGGCGGAGTCGATGACGGCTCGCTTTTCCACTTGCGTGATCTCCGACGGCACGCCGATGACGATGCGCGGGTGGACGAGCATCTTGCGCCCGTGCGCCTTCTGAATGAAATAATTCAGCATGCGCTCGGTGACCTTGAAGTCGGCAATAACGCCGTCCTTCATCGGGCGGATGGCGACAATGTTACCGGGTGTGCGGCCGAGCATTTCTTTGGCTGCGCCGCCGACCGCCTCTACCTCGCCATTGGTTTTGTTAATGGCAACGATGGACGGTTCATTGACGACGATACCTTTGCCCCTCGCATAGACGAGGGTGTTCGCTGTCCCGAGATCGATCGCCAGATCCGAGGAGAATAGACTGAACAACGAGCGAACGTTCATGGATAGTATTAAAAACGACTCCTGTATGACATGGCCGCGGGCACGCGGATTAAAGACGGGCCATCCCCATCAAAATGTAGCATAACCAATGCTTTAGCAGGTACTCTAGAGGCGTATTCCATGATTTCCAGGCGTGAGATTTTCACAGGTGCGGGCGCGGCGGCCCTTTTGGCCGGATGCCGCAAGAAGCGCAATACCGGGCTTCGGGCCTATGCCTTTGTGGCGAACCAGGAGGGACGGGCGATTGCCGCGGTGGACCTGTCGGCATTTGCCGTTGCCCGCCATATCCCGCTCGATGGGGAGCCTACGGAGGTGATCGCGCCGGCCACTCATCCGCTGGTATTTGCACTGACTCCCGCGTCCGGATCCTTGCATGCGATTTCCCTTGAGCACCTGAAGTTCCAACGCACATTGCGGCTTGGTGCTTACGCCAAAAAAATGCTGCACATGCCGGAAACGGGTTCGCTGTATGTTCTACTCGACTCGCCCCGCAAGCTGGTTCGCGTCTCGCTCGACCGGTTCGCGGTGGATTGGGAACTGCCGCTTCCGGAAGGCGCGATCGACTTCGATTTGACGCCGGAACGCTTGGGCAAGGCCGCAGTCCTGTTTGGAGGCGGGCAGTTCGCGACGGTCGACCTGGCGGAGCGAAAAGTGAACTCCATGGTGAATCTCGGGTCCGAACTGGGGGCGCTGCGGTTCCAGTCCAATGGCGAGGCGTTCCTGGTGTCGGACCTGTCGGCCAAGAGCCTGCATGTGTTCGACACGGCGAGCGTCAAAAAAGTGGTGGAACTGCCGCTCGCGGTACGGCCGGAGAATCTTTGCTTCAGCGCGGACGGCGGACAGTTGTTCGTCACCGGCACTGGGGCGGACGTCGTGTGTGTGGTGTATCCGTACTACACGCCGCAGGTAGCGGAGACGGTGCTGGCCGGGCGAGCTCCGGCGGCGATGGCGGCTTCGCGCGACCCGCGATACCTGTTTGTCGCGAACCCTTTATCGGGCGACGTCAGCATCCTGAATGTGAGGGATCGCAAGATGGTGGCGGTGGTGAGCGTGGGCGCGGAACCCCGCTACATCACGGTGACGCCGGACAGCCAGTATGCGCTGGTGTTGAATCGCAAATCGGGCGATATGGCGGTGCTGCGGATTGGCGGCATTCAGCGCAACCGGCAGAAGTCGGCGGGGCTGTTTACGATGATTCCGGTGGGTTCGGCGCCGGTTAGCGCGGCGATCCGGATGGTTTAGACGAGATGTCTTCGACGTTGTAATCGGGGTCCATCACGGAGGGCCATTCGCCCGGGGCATGACGTGACGTGGGAATGGATGCGGCAGCCGCGCCGGTGGAGGCGATGATGGCCCGGTCGAGCGAGGCAATTTCCGTCGCGGCGGCGGGCGCGGCGCCTGCCGCGCGCTTGGAATCCTTCAGCAGTTCCTTGGTCTCGGTGAGGTCGCCAGCGGTTGTATGAGCGCGAAAGGCCAGGTACAGAACGCAGGCCATTGCGATCAAAGA
>JAFDVT010000208.1 GCA_018268875.1 Acidobacteriota bacterium | reverse complement strand
GCTCACCAGCGCTCGCTGCGGGTTGCCGGCGTCGGAATGGGCCTCGGCCGGCGGAGAGAAGCCGGGGATCGTCTTGTAAATTTGTTGGAAGTTCCTGCCCGCGCCGATGGGCAGGCCGGAAATTTGAGCCTGCCCCAGTTGTACGTTGACGTCCGCGCGGTCGGTTTGCAAGGTGGCGGCCGCGGCGCTGATGCTCACCGTTTCCGTCACTTGCGCAAGCTGCATTTTGACGTCGGTTCGGCGAAGGGTGTTCGGCGTAATGTCGACTCCGTCCACTTTTACTTTTCCGAATGAAGTGGCGGAGAAATGCAGTGTGTAAGGACCAGGCTGCAGGTCGCGGAAGACATACACGCCGCGATCGTCGGTTTGCGATTCGCGGGAAATACCGGTGGAATTGTTAACGGCTTCGACTTTTGCGCCGGGGATGGCGGCGTCGGAAGCGTCGGTGACGTTGCCGGTGAGCGATCCGTACAAAACCTGTGCGGATACGGCTGCCGGCAGCAAGAAAGATAGTGCGCAAAGCGCAAGGAACACACGCATGGTGGACCTCCCAAAGCAACGCAGCGAGCGGGGACTAGCGGTGGAGTGTAGCACAGCTTTTCATCCAGTACTATGAGGGGATGCAGAAAGTAGATGTGGTGGCGCATATTCACGCGTCGGAAGGCAATGAAGCGGCGGTTCGCGAGGTGTTGGAAGGGTTCGTGGCGCCGACGCGGGCGGAAGATGGATGCTTGCGGTACGACCTGTTTCAGGACATCCACGATCCGTTGAAATTCACGTTCATCGAGGAGTGGACGACCGAAGCGGCGCTCGATACGCACGGGCAATCGGCGCACATCCTGGCCGGCCGTCAGAAGCTCGAAGGAAAGTTGAGCGGACCAAGCTGGGTACAACGGGCGCGTAAAATTCTGTAGGATTATTAATTCAGGCCGTTACCGCGCCGCGGCCCGGAGGTGACCCATGTTTACACGCGTGCTTCTTTGCGCGGCGGCGGCGCTGTTGTTCGGCAGTCTTCCTGTTTTCGCCCAACTGAATACCTGCAAGCTTCGCCTCGCCGATCAGGCGGACAACGGGCGAGGATACCTGTTGTACCTCGAAGCGTTTGAAAATAGCTCCTTGCAGCCTTGCCGGATGCAGAGCGCGAGGCTGGTTCTGGCGCTTGGCAATGGCGGCGTTTTTCAATACGCGGTGGTTCCGTTTTCGGCCTGGCAGCAGGATGTGCAATACCGCGCGGTGGTGACCATCGCCAATGGCAACGCCACCGTCGTATTGAACGGCCAGCAGCTGTATTCGGCGCCATTGCCGTTTTCGCCGGCCAACAATCAGCCTGTGTATGGCAACCGCGTGATTGCGTCCGAAGGCGGCGACACGGAATTGTTCTGGCAGAACACGTCGACGGTGCTGACCAACGGCGCGAGTTCGGTGACGATCACTCCTCCGGCGCTTGCGTTGCAACAGTTCGAACGCCTGCGCGGTACGTTGAACTTTCTCACCGTGGATCCGGCGCAGGCGCTGACGATCGACACGAGCTTCCGTTTTATACAGAAGCCCCTGGTGTCGTCGTTTGTGCCGTTCGTGGACCGCTACGGGCAAAGCAAACAGGCGACCAATGGGGAAAAGCTGACCGCCGATGGACAGTTCGCAACCCGCAATTCCGACGAGATTTCGCGCAATACGACCTGGTTGTCGCAAGTGGACACCGACGTGTACGGCGCGCCGAATTCCCCTCCGTGGACCGACCAGGCCACCGGTTACTATCGCGTCAAAAAGGTCAACAATTACTGGTGGCTGCTGTCGCCGGAAGGCAAACCGGTGTTCTTTGTCGGCCTCGACGGCGTACCTGCGATTTACGATCCGCTGGCCGCCAGCACGATTTATGCGGGCCGCGAAAATCTGTTTGAACAGTTGCCCACGGTTCGCGACGCGCCGCAATCACGGGCCTATTTTTACAACTCGAACCTTGCGACCAAGTACGGCGCGGGGTGGGAAACGTCGCACTGGCAGAGGTCGCTCGATCGCGTGCGGGCGTGGGGATTTTCGGGAGCTGGCAAGTGGAAGTCGCAGGTGCCAACCGGGATCGCGCCCAGCCTTCCGCGCAGCGGTGTGACGCCGGAACTGCCGGTGATCCCGGTGTGGAACTTCCCGACGCAAATCGGCACGGCGCCAGGCATCGACGGGACGCTGGTCGGCTTCCCGGACGTCTACAATCCGGCCGCGGTGGCGGCCTTCGAACAGTTCATCCGCAACCAGATCGGTTCGCGTGTGGCAGAGATGAGCGTGGTCGGATGGTCGCTCGGGAATGAGACGCACGGCATCGTGACGTCGTCCAACATCCGCGCGATCCTGACGCAGCCAAATCAGCCCGCCGATACCGCGAAGGCCAAGCTGATCGACCAGATCATCACATCCGTGTACGGCGGCAGCGCTTCGGCGGCGGCCCAGGCGTGGCAGGCCGGCGGAGCGACGACGGCCGCCCAGCTGTACGCCGCGAGCCTGAACAGCGTGACGCCATCGGACGTCAACCAGATGCGCGACTTGTTCGAACGCAAGCTGCATCAGACCTATTACGAAACCATCAAGCGCGTAGACGGCAATCATCTATACTTCGGATTCTGGATCGTGCCGAACCAGTGGGTGTCGAGCGACGACTGGCGGATCATGGCCGAGTGGACCGACGTGATCGGGTACGACCATTACGCGGCAACCCACAACCCGGCGCTGTACCGCGACCTCAGCCAAGGCTTCGACAAGCCGATTTTCAACGGCGAATTCTCGTTCCCGCCTTCCTACGGCGGGGCGCGAGGTTTTGGCACGGCATTTCCGTTCACGACCGGCGTAGCAACGTTCGACGACACGGAGGCGGGTTCGCGCTACGCGGCTTTCCTCGACGCCGCGCGTCAGGACCCGCGTTGCATCGGTGTTTCCTTCTTCATGTACATCGACCAGATGATTACCGGCCGCGACTCGGGCAATCCCTTTGGCTTTAGCAACGACACGCTGGTACGCGGCGAACAGTACGCGTTCGGACTGGTGGACGTCACCGACACGCCGAAGTACACGCTGGTGGAGGCGGTTCGGAATGCGAATCGGGCGGCCACGGGCGTGCGTTTGTCGCTCACGGGCACTCCGGTGGCCACGAAGTACTCGGTGCAGGTTACGGTGTCCGGCAACGGGTCCGTTACCGGGACGGTGCCTTGCAGCAGTTCCTGCCTAATGCAGGTGGACGGCGGAACGGTGGTGAACCTGAACGCCGTAGCGGGCATCGGCGCGACGTTCCAGGGATGGTCCGGCAGTTGCCTGGGCACCGGCGCCTGCGTGATTCCGGTGAACAGCAATGTGTCGATTACGGCAGTGTTCACGGGAGGCACAGGCGGAGGCGGTGGTGGAGGCGGCACGCCATCCGGCCCGCTGCAGTTCCTGCCAGTGTCGCCTTGCCGGTTGGTGGATACGCGCAACGCCGTGAGCTTGCTCGGTGGACCTTCGCTCGTGGCGCAGACCACACGCTCGTTCCCGCTATTGTTGAGCGCCTGCGGCCTGGCCGGTAACGCGGCAGCGTATTCGCTGAACATCACGGTTGTTCCCAAGGGCACGCTCGGTTACATCACCGTGTTCCCGACGGGCAGCGCGATGCCAGTGGTGTCGACGTTGAACTCCGTCGACGGGCGCATCAAGGCCAACGCCGCGGTGGTTCGCGCGGGAACCAATGGCGAAATCAGCGTGTTCGCTACCAACGACACCGACCTGATCATCGACGTTAACGGTGTGTTCATTCCCGCGGGCACGTCGGTCTCGGCGCAGCAGTACTATTCGGTGACGCCGTGCCGGATCGCCGACACGCGCAATCCGCAAGGTGCGTTTGGAGGTCCCGTGTTGTTCGCCGGAGCGGCGCGCAACTTCCAGGTGACGGCGGCCGGATGCGGCATCCCAGCCAATGCCACGGCGTTCGCGCTGAACATCACGGCGGTGCCCATTGGATCGCTCGGCTACGTCACCGTGTGGCCGGCCGGAACCGCGCAACCCGTGGTGTCCACGTTGAACGCGGTAACCGGCACGATCACCGCCAACGCGGCCGTTGTACCGTCCGGATTGAGCGGCACCATCAGCGTGTTCGCGAACTCCGATACCCATCTGATCATCGACATCATGGGGTACTTTGCGACGCCGGGGTTGGCCAACGGGTTGAACTTCTATTCGCTGAATCCGTGCCGCGTGATGGATACGCGTTTGCCGAACGGGCAGTTGCAGGGTCCGATGATCGCGGCCGGCGAAACGAGGTTCGTTCCGGTGTCGTTCGGCGGGTGCAACGTGCCGGGAACATCGCAAGTGTATTCGCTGAACGCGAGCGTGATTCCGGAGTCGATTCTTGGGTACCTGACGCTGTGGCCCACCGGCGCGGCGCAACCGACGGTGTCGACGCTGAACGCGATAGACGGCGCGATTACGTCCAACGCAGCGTTTGTTCCGGCGGGGATCAACGGCATCATCTCCGCGTTCGTGAACAACAACACGCACCTGTTCCTGGACGTGAACGGGTACTT
>JAFDVT010000207.1 GCA_018268875.1 Acidobacteriota bacterium | reverse complement strand
CTCAGGGGCGATCATCATGGCAAAAGGCAAATTCGAGCGTACGAAGCCGCACGTGAACGTGGGCACGATTGGACACGTGGACCATGGGAAGACGACGCTGACGGCGGCGATCACGACGGTGCTGTCGAAGAAGTTCGGTGGTGAGGCGAAGGCGTACGACCAGATCGATGCGGCGCCGGAAGAGAAGGCGCGCGGGATCACGATCAACACGGCGCACGTGGAATACGAGACGGAGAACCGTCACTACGCGCACGTGGACTGTCCTGGTCACGCGGACTACGTGAAGAACATGATCACGGGCGCGGCGCAGATGGACGGTGCGATCCTGGTGGTGAGCGCGGCCGACGGCCCGATGCCGCAGACGCGCGAGCACATTCTGCTGGCCCGTCAGGTGGGTGTTCCGTACATCGTCGTGTTCATGAACAAGGCCGACATGGTGGACGACGCCGAGCTGCTCGAGCTCGTCGAGCTGGAAGTGCGCGAACTGCTCTCCAAGTACGACTTCCCCGGAGACGACACGCCGGTGGTGATCGGCTCGGCGCTCAAGGCGCTGGAAGGTGACAAGACCGACCTGGGCGAAGGCGCGATCTTCAAGCTGGCGGCGGCGCTGGACAGCTACATCCCCGAGCCCAAGCGTGCGCTCGACGGCACGTTCCTGATGCCCGTCGAAGACGTGTTCTCCATCTCGGGTCGTGGCACCGTGGTCACGGGGCGGATCGAACGCGGGATCGTCAAGGTCGGTGACGAAATCGAGATCGTCGGACTGAAGCCCACGATCAAGACGACCTGCACGGGCGTGGAGATGTTCCGCAAGCTGCTCGACCAGGGTCAGGCGGGCGACAACGTAGGGGTGCTGCTGCGCGGCACGAAGCGAGAAGAAGTCGAGCGCGGTCAAGTGCTCGCGAAGCCGGGCTCCATCACGCCGCACACGAAGTTCGCGGCGGAGATCTACGTGCTGTCGAAGGACGAAGGCGGTCGTCACACGCCGTTCTTCAATGGTTACCGTCCTCAGTTCTACTTCCGCACGACGGACGTGACGGGGTCGATCGACCTGCCGGCGGGCACGGAGATGGTGATGCCGGGGGACAACGTTGCGATCACGGTGCAGTTGATTCAGCCGATCGCGATGGAAGAAGGGCTGCGGTTCGCGATTCGCGAAGGCGGTCGCACGGTGGGCGCCGGTGTGGTGTCCAAGGTCATCGAGTAAGAAGGCAGCAGGCCAGTAGCTCAATTGGCAGAGCGTCGGTCTCCAAAACCGAAGGTTGGGGGTTCGAGGCCCTCCTGGCCTGCCATTCTTGCTCGACACTGTGGACCGCGGCCACATCGCGCCGCGCATTTCAAGCGCGTAACCTGATTCATGCAAGATAAGGTCAAGCTCGCGGTCGCGATACTTCTCGTGATCGCCGGAGTCGCCGGCTTCTATGCCTTGGCCGACAGTCTGATGATCGTTCGGATCATTTCCGTCGTTGCCGGGCTTGCTGCCGGTGCCGCGGTGGCCTGGACTTCCGTGCCGGGCAAGACCTTCTATGCGTTCGCGCAGGAGTCCGTCGTCGAGACTCGGAAGGTCGTCTGGCCGACTCGCAAGGAAACCATCCAGACGACAGGCATCGTCGCGGCGTTCGTCGTGATCATGGCCATCTTTCTCTGGATCGTCGATGGCTCGCTGGTCTGGCTGGTTCGATTGATGATGGGTCGGGAGTAAGCCATGGCCAAGCGTTGGTACGTCGTTCACGCCTACTCGGGGTTCGAGAAGAAGGTTCACCGCGACCTCGTCGAGCGCATCGCTCGCGCCGGCATGGAAGACCAGTTCGGCCAGATTCTCGTTCCGGTCGAGGAGGTCGTCGAGATGCGCGCAGGCCAGAAGAGCATCTCCGAACGCAAGTTCTTCCCCGGTTACGTGCTCGTCGAGATGGAAATGACCGACGACACGTGGCATCTGATCAAGAACACGCCCAAGGTCACGGGCTTCGTCGGTGGCAGTGCCCACAAGCCGACGCCCATTTCCGAAAAGGAAGTCCAGGCGATCCTGCAGCAGATCCAGGAGGGCGTGGAGAAGCCGCGCCCCAAGGTGCTGTTCGAGGTCGGCGAGGCGGTGCGCGTCAAGGAAGGCCCGTTCACCGACTTCCACGGCAGCGTCGAGGAAGTCAATTACGACAAGAGCAAGCTCCGCGTCTCCGTGTCCATTTTCGGACGCGCGACGCCGGTCGAACTCGAGTTCAGCCAGGTCGAGAAGGCCTGAGCGAGGCCGGGCGCCCTTCGGGGCGCCTGCACGTTTTCCGGTGAGCGATGCGAGGCGGTCCGGCATCGCTCGCGTGAAGTGACAACGCGGACCGCAACACCCGAGGGGAGCATCGTCCAGGCGGTGCGATCGAACCCGATCAGGAGCCATCATGGCAAAGAAGATTGTCGGCTACATCAAGCTGCAGGTGCCGGCGGGCAAGGCGAATCCGTCGCCGCCCATCGGTCCCGCACTCGGCCAGCGCGGCCTCAACATCATGGAGTTCTGCAAGGCGTTCAACGCGCAGACCCAGGGCATGGAAGTGGGAATGCCCATCCCCGTGGAGATCACGGCCTACGCCGACAAGAGCTTCACGTTCAAGCTGAAGACGCCGCCCGCGACGTACTTCATCAAGAAGGCCGCCGGCATCCAGAAGGGATCGCCGAAGCCCCATACCGACAAGGTCGGCAAGCTGACCCGTGCCCAGGCCGAAGAGATCGCGAAGGCGAAGATGCCCGATCTGACCGCGGCCGACATGGATGCTGCCGTTCGCACGATCGCCGGCAGCGCGCGCAGCATCGGCGTCACGGTGGAGGGTCTCTGACATGGCGCACATCTCCAAGCGTGTGAAGGCTGTCCAGGCCAAGGTCGACCGCTCGAAGGCCTACAGTGTCGACGACGCCATCGCCCTCGT
>JAFDVT010000206.1 GCA_018268875.1 Acidobacteriota bacterium | reverse complement strand
TGAATCTGGCCAACGCATGCGGTCGTGCGTTGGCCTTTTTGTTTTTATGGCCCGGCATTATGGTGGCCCAGCGTTGTGTTGACCGAAGCTCCGGGCACCTCAGGACTGATGCGCGCCATTACCTTTTCAAACCGACAGCGATGGATGAATCCTCTGGCAAAGAGTCTGCGGGTGGAGGCGGGCAAGTCGATTGAGGACCGGCGGGTGCGGGTGGTCCGTCTGCCGGCGACGTGAAGAACGTCGAACCTCGTCCGGCTACACTGAAAGTCTTGGACCCCTTACTAACCGCCGCTTTGGACGCACGGCGTCATGCGCAGGCCCGGTTTTCCGGCTTCCTGGTGGGCGCTGCTTTGGAACACTCTTCGGGCAGAGTCTTTACCGGTTGCAACGTCGAAAACGCGAGCTACGGTCTTACGATGTGCGCCGAGCGAGTCGCCGTTTTCAAAGCCATTTCGGAAGGATTTTCTTCCGGCTTTCGACGCATTGCGATCGCCGCCGATGGACCTAAATTGACGCCTCCTTGCGGCGCTTGTAGGCAGATCCTTTGGGAATTTTGCAAGGATTTTGAGGTCATGCTGGTGAATCCTCGCGGGGAAACGAAGTCGTGGAAAATGTCCGATCTGCTGCCGGAGGCTTTCGATGCTGAAAATCTTAGTTCTTAGTTTTGTCCTGCCGCTGGCTGCGGCTGAGCGCGTCGACGCGATCTGGAGCGCTGGTTTTGTCGTACCGGTCGATCCGTCGGGCCGCGTGATCGAGAACGGCGCCGTAGCCGTCAAAGGTGAACGCATCGTCGCTGTGGGAACCCGCGCGGAGATCCACGCGAAATACTCGGCCAAGACGAAGCTGGACAAGCCCAATGCGATCCTGATGCCGGGCTTTATCGACACGCATACGCATGCCGCGATGGTGCTGTTCCGCGGCATCGCCGACGACATGAAATTGCAGGATTGGCTGCAAAATTTCATCTTTCCGGCCGAAGCGCGCAATGTCAACGAAGAGTTCGTGCGGTGGGGAACCCGCCTGGCGTGCCTCGAAATGGTGCTGTCCGGCACGACGACTTACACCGACATGTACTACTTTGAGGACGCCGTCGCGGAGGAGACCAAAGCTGCCGGACTTCGCGGTGTACTGGGCCAGACCATCATCGGGTTTCCCGCGCCGGATCACAAGACGCCAGCCGCCGCGTTGGCCGCCGCCGAGAAGTACATCGCGCGGTTCAAGAACGATCCGCTCATCGTCCCGGCGGTTGCCCCGCACGCGATTTACACCGTCGCGGACGACGTTCTGCGCCAGACGCGGGCGCTCGCCAATCGCACGGGCGCTCCGGTGCTGATCCACCTGTCCGAGACGCGGCGCGAGAACGACGATGAGATGAAGAAGCGCGGCAAGTCGCCGACGCAGATTCTGGATGGGCTGGGATTTTTTGAAGGCGGCCGTACGTTGGGCGCGCATGGCGTGTGGCTGGACGATGCCGACATCGCGACGCTTGCCAAGCGCAAGGTGGGCCTGGCGCACTGTCCGTCGAGCAACATGAAGCTGGCGAGCGGCGCGGCCCGGGTGGTGGACATATTGGCGGCGGGGATCGACATGGGGCTTGGGACGGACGGCTTTGCGGGTTCGAACAACGACGCGATGTTGATGGAAGAAATGGACCTTGCCGCGAAGCTACAGAAGGTGACTCGGCTGGACGCGACCGCGCTGAACGCCAAGCAGATTGTGGAAATGGCGACCATTACCGGCGCCCGCGCGTTGGGTCTCGACCGGGAAATCGGGTCGCTCGAGCCGGGTAAGCGCGCCGACATGATCATCATTTCGCTTGACGAACCTCGGGCGACGCCGATGTACAACGTGTACTCGCAGCTTGTCTATGCGCTGAAGGGTTCCGATGTGCGCGATGTGATGGTGAACGGACGGCAGATTGTGAAGGATCGCCGGGTGCTGACGCTGAACCAGGCGGCGATTGTTGCGAAAGCAAAGGAATACAAACAGCGAGTTTTGGCATCCTTAAAGGAGAAACAATAAGCCATGATCAAGAAACTGATGCTCGCTTTGACGGCCGCCGCGGGGCTCTCCAGCGCGGCCAGCGTACCGTTCCCGGACCCCACCGTGGACGTCAAACCTCGTGGGCCCGCCAAACAGACCGCGGTATTCGCCGGCGGCTGCTTCTGGTGTACCGAGGCCGTGTTCGAGATCATGGACGGCGTAGAGGACGTGGTCTCCGGATACACCGGCGGAACGAAGGAAACTGCGAAATACGACATCGTGTCGACGGGGCGTACCGGACACGCCGAATCCATCATCATCACCTTCGACCCCACCAAGACGTCCTATGGCCAATTGCTGAAGATCTTTTTCAGCGTTGCGCACGACCCGACGACTCTAAATCGCCAGGGCGCCGATGTCGGTCCGCAGTACCGGAGCGAGATCTTCTATGTCGACGACGAACAGAAGCAGGTGGCCGAGGCTTATATCAAACAGCTCAACGAGGCCGGCGTTTTCAAGAAGCCGATCGTGACGCAGGTCGCGAAGCTCGACAAGTTCTATTCGGCGGAGGCGTATCATCAGGACTACGCCCGCGGCAATCCTTCGCAGCCGTACATCGTGGGCGTGTCCGATCCGAAAGTCGAGAAGTTGAAGAAGCTGTACCCGGGCTGTGTGCGGAAAAAACCAAAGAAGTCGTAATCCACCAGCAGTGGTGGTTTTCAGCCACCTTGATCTGCCGCCTTTCCTTTTCTTTTCATAAACTTCAAAACGGCCACCAAAGTGCAATCTTCTTACGCGAAGGAGGTTGCACCCCATGAGAGTGTCCCCCACAATTCGGAATCTGAGCTTGGCGACGGCGGTATTGTCGGTTGCCGCGGCCGGTCTGTTGCTGGCACAGCAGCAGCAGCCCTATCCGGGCTATCCGCAGCAGCTTCCTCCTCAGCAGCAGGACCCGTACTACGGCCAACAGCAGCCTTATCCTGCCGATCAACAGCAGCAGGTCCCGTTCGATGACAACGAACCGGGCCGCGGCGTGGCTCGCATCAGCCTCACCAATGGCGAGGTGAATTTCAAGCGTGGCGACACCAGCGATGTGGTGGCCGCGCAGATCAACGCTCCGCTCATGGCCGGCGACAGCCTGTTGACAGGTCCCGGAGGCCGCGCGGAAATCCAGTTCGATTCGGCGAATGCGCTGCGCATGTCCGGCGGCACCGAGGTTCGCCTGAGCGAACTCGAGTGGCAGCGGTTCATGATTCAGCTGGCTGGCGGAACGATGACGTTCCGGACGCTGCGCAACAGCGACGCGCAAATTGAGATCAACACGCCGGCGGTGGCGATCCGTCCTTTGAAGAAGGGCGAGTACCGCATTTCGGTTCACGAAGACGGCACGACGGAGATCACCGTACGGTCGGGCGAGGTGGAAATCTTTACGCCGCGCGGCTCGGAAAAGCTGAAGAGCGGCAAGACGATGCTGGCCCGCATGGCGCAGGGTGGGGAACCGGAATTTCAGGTTGCCAGTTCGCCGGCGCGCGATGAGTTCGACATGTGGAACCAGGATCGCGACCGTTACATGGAGCGCTCGGCTTCCTATGGCCAGGTGAACCCCGATGTGTACGGCACCGAAGACCTGGACGCCCACGGCACGTGGCAGAACTCGCCGCAGTACGGCAACGTTTGGGTTCCGAATGGCGTGGGTCAGGACTGGGCTCCGTATCAGGACGGCCGCTGGGTCTATTACGACTACTATGGCTGGACCTGGGTGAGCAACGATTCCTGGGGCTGGGCGCCGTATCACTACGGACGCTGGTACAACGACCCGTCGTATGGCTGGGCGTGGTGGCCGGGCGCTCGTACGGGGCGGAGTTACTGGCGGCCTGCGTATGTGTCCTTCTTCGGATGGGGCAACCGCGGCGGCTTCAACGTCAACGTCGGTTTCGGTTTCGGCAACGTCGGCTGGGTGCCGCTGGCGCCTTACGAGCCTTGCTACGGCTGGTGGGGACGCAATCGGTACAACAGCTGGGGCAACGGGCGCTTTTACAACAACACGATGGTGGTAAACAACATCAACGTCGTGAATGTGTACCGGAATGCGCGGGTACGCAATGGTGTGACGAGCATGTCGGCGGGCGACTTTGGACGCGGCCGGGTGTTTTCGGGCAACATGGTTCGCGGCGGCATGGACGATTATCGCGGGGCCGGTGTGGTTCGCGGTACGTTGCCGCTGGTTCCGGATCGCGCGGCGAGCGTTCGCCTGAACGACCGGGGCGCGGGTTCCTTCCGGGGACGCGGGGCGGAGACGATGCGGTTTGCGCAGACGCGACAGCCCGCCGCGGTGAACCGGGTGTCGTTTGAAGATCAGCGCCGTGGCACGCAGGAACTGGCTCGGCGGTCGTTCGGCGGCGGCAATGGCGGCGGCGGCGGAAACGTCGAAAGCCCGCGCGGCGGCATGATGAGCGACAACAACACTGGTTCGTGGCGCCGTGGCGGTGGGAACGGCGGCAGCTATGACCCCAACATCAACGGACAGATGCAGCGTATGCCGCAGCAGGGTTCGAATAGCGAGCGGTCCGTTGGCGGATGGCGCCGGTTTGGGGATTCGCGCAGCCGGGACAACGGCAACAATGGCGGCGGTATGCAGCAGCAACAGCAGCCGCAGCAACCGTCTTCGCGTTCGGAAGGCTGGGGCCGCTTCGGCAACTCCGGCCGGACGATGGACAGCGAGAGCGGCTTCGGTCGCCAGCGCCAACTGGAGCAGCAGCAGCAGCCCCAGCAGCCGCAATGGGATCGGCAGCAGCGGCAGCAGCAACAACAACCGCAGCGTGACATGAACAATGGCGGCGAGTGGCGCCAACAGCGTTCGATGGAGCGTATGCAACAACAGCAACAGCCGCAACCGTCTCGCGAAGAGGTTCGCATCAGCCCGCCGATCGTACGGGACCGGTCGTTCGAAAGCCGTGGCGGCAATTCCAGCTTCGGCGGATTCGGAAGCCGCGGCGGCGGTGGTGGCAACGGCGGTATGAGCAGCGAACAGCGCGCGCCTCGCATGGAACGCAGCAGCCCGAGCTTTGGCGGCGGCGGTGGTGGTGGAAGCTCACCCCGCAGCATGGAAAGCCGTGGCGGTGGCAACAGCGGCGGCGGAGGCGGCGGCGGGAACCATGGCGGAGGCCGTGGCAGTGGCGGCGGTGGTCGCGGACGCTAACAGCTTTTTTCTTCCCTCAATTCGCCCGGATATGGACTGCAATGGCCATATCCGGGCCTTTTTTGTTCCTATCGCAAGAAACATCAAGACGGCGCCGCCAACTGCCCATAGACTTGTCTGTGTGCGGGACAAATGGAAAGCCATCCAGCCGGTGATCGCCAAAGCCGCGCGCGATGCCGCCGACCAGACGCTCGCGAGCCTCGCGGCCGAACTGGGGAAATCTCCATTTCATGCCCACCGCGCGCTCTCCGCGATGCTGGGAGAGACGCCCAAGCAGTACACGCAGCGCCTTCGCCTGGATCGCGCCGCCGGCCAGTTGCTAACCACTTCGGACGCGATTCTCGATATCGCGCTCGCCTGCGGATTCGACAGTCCGGAGGTGTCTCTGCGGGCGTTCCGGCGGCGTTACGGCGTCACTCCTTCGGCCTACCGGAGGCGAGGCATCGTGGGCGGCGGCGACGCGCGGGTTCACGCTGGGTTTTCGGCACAGATCGCCCCATGTGTGGGCCTCTTTCATTTGGACACACGCTTCAAAAAGGAACAGAAAATGAGCAGATATGAAATTGTCGTCAAGGATCTACCCGCCCAGCCGGTCGTGCTGGTTCGCCGCCGGGTGCCGCGCCAAGAGATCGGTCCTACGATCGGCCGCGTACTGCCATCGGTGTTTCAGTTCACGCAGGCCGCGGGTATTGGCATCGACGGTCATCCGGTGACGCGCTATCCGGAGTACGGGCCCGGGATGGTGACGCTCGAAACCGGGATGCGGGTCACGAAGTTCACCGGCGATTGGACGCATGGTGACGGCGGTAGCGATGGCTCGCCGTACCGCGAGGAATTTCCGGCAGGGCCCGCCGCGTCGACGGTACATACCGGTCCTTATGAAGGATTGCAGCAGGCCTACGGGGCTGTCGAACAATGGATCGCGGCCAATGGCCACAAGCCCGCGGGCGCGCCTTGGGAAGTCTATCTGAACGACCCCGGCGACCATCCCGATCCAAAGGACTGGAAGACGGAAATCTTCTGGCCGATCGAGGAGCGGTAACATCTCGAATGGATGATGACGATCACACTGGTTCTGCTGGCGCTGGCGGCTGCTGATCAACCGACGACGCCTGGCTTCAAAAGCTACGCGGCCCATACGCGCACGGTGACGGACCCGGTTACCAGCATTCCGGTGACGTTTACGGTCGACGCGTTCGAGTTGAGCGCGACGGAGGTGACGCAGGCCGAATACCTGAGCTTGCGGTACGGGAACCCTTCGGCGCACAAAGGCGACCCGTCGCTGCCGGTGGAGAACGTCACGTGGAAGGACGCGGTGTTGTATGCAAATGCCATGAGTTCCAAGCGCGGGTTGCCGCGTTGTTACGACGATCAAACGGGGCGCCGTCTGGAAGTGTCGTGTAGCGGCTATCGTCTGCCGACCGAGGCTGAGTGGAGCTTTGCGTTGGAACGAGCACCGGCCGGGAGTAGGGAAGCCGCGAACCTGGGTCTGGCAAGTGTGAAAGACGCGAGTGCCCTTCTGCCGCTGGCGACGCGGCCGGTCGATGTCGCCAATGGCGACCTGATCGGCAACGTCTGGGAATGGTGCGAGGATTGGTTTTCGAGCGACCAGTCGCCGTGGCCGTTGCACAATCCGCGGGGACCGTTGCGGGGCTTGGATCGAGTGATCCGCGGCGGGTCGTTTCGGACGTCGCGAACGTCGTGGCAGAAGACGCTGCGGTCGTCGATGGATCCGGCCAAGGCG
>JAFDVT010000205.1 GCA_018268875.1 Acidobacteriota bacterium | reverse complement strand
GGCAACATGACGATGCTGCTGGCTGGCGGAATTCTGCTGATCGGCGCCATGGTAGTGACGGCAAAGGCCCATGGGATGGCCGCCCAGGTGCGCCGCGCCATCGAAGCGGCGCAGCAGGCGGCGGCCGCCGAACCAACCGGACCGGTTCCGCGCGGCGCGCCCACCCGTCGCCCCCGCAAGACCGGCAAAACCAAGTCCATCGCCACCAAAGGCGTCGTGCTCAGCCTGCTGGCGGGACTGTTCTTTGCGCCCGTGCCCCTGCTGCTCGACATGTCGCGCGAAGGCGATCTTGGCATCCCTCCCTACGTCGTCATTATGTTCTTCGCCGTGGGCATGCTCTTTGTCTCGCTGCTCGTGTCGCCGTTCTGGATGAACTTTCCGATTGAAGGCGAACCGCTTGGCATCGCGGCCTACTGGAAGCGCGGCGGCTTCAAATCGCACATCCTCGGCCTTGCCGCCGGAGCGATCGCCATGGCCGGTTTTGCCGCATTGATGCTATCCGGCTCCGTACCGCCGAATCAACAGATCGGCACCGTGCTGACCTACGCGTTGAGCCTGGGCATTCTGGTGCTCGGCGTGACCTGGGGAACCGTAGCGTGGGGCGAATTCAGCGGCGCCGGCGCGCGCGTCCGGACGCAGGTGATGCTGATGTTCGTGCTGCTGGTGAGCGCCACCGCGCTCATTTCGCTTTCTCCCAATTACTAATTCACACGAATGCGCGTGTAACGCGTTTCCCAACGGTCGTCGGATGGCCGCACTGTCAGGAACTGGTAGCCCGGATCGAGCGATTCCATTTCGAAGGTCACCGTTGTCGATCCGGCTGGCAGAACCACCTCGGCCGGGACCTTCACGTGCGGCCCGCCGAGTCCTTCGAGCGTAAAGCGCAGGTCTTCCGTATGCGGCTTGGCGATGCGGATGCTGGCCGAGGTGGTGGTGCGCGCCGAAAGCTCCTGGAACGGGGCGAACGACACGTCCAACTGACGGCGGAACCGCGTCTCAATCTGCGAATTTCCTTCCGACGCATAGGCCCAGAATTCCGGTAACGCCGCGCGGTACCGTTCGAGGCGCGAGGCCGCGGCCGGCGCGAGCGCCGAACCCTGCGGCACGATTACCAGGATCGCCCAGCGGTAATTGCGCGGCGCGATCTGATAGTCGGGATAGCGAGGTCCGCCAGCCGCGTCGATGAGCTCCTGCAGGTCCACGTCGCGGCGAACGCCGTTGAAGCGGGCGCCGGGCCTGGGCGCGGCGGAAGTGTTCGTCACGCTGGAGTTCAGCACCACGAACGATGGCGGCACGGTGGCGGCGTCGCGCCATCCGAAGAAGTACTGATCGAACGGCGCTACGCGTTCGCCGGCCCCCACCGAAACGAACCGCGGGTTCGCCCCTTCGCCAAGGTCCTGGATGCGGTTGCCTTCGACCAGCGACCCTTCGGAATTGAAGTTGAAGTTCCAGTGCGCGCCCTGCCTGCCCAGAAGAATTTGCGTTCCGGCGCTGTTGCGTGGCGATACCCACGCCAAAAAGCGGTGCGACGCTTCGTGCCCGAAAATGTTCAGGCCCGTATCGCCGGTTCCCAGCCGGAGCGGATGTTCCTGGTAGGGGTTGTCGGGGTAGCCGTCCACCGAACCCATGTCGATCACGGCTTCCAACCGGCTGGGCGAACCATAGATTGCGCCATCGTCCAACACTGGCCGCCCGTAGCCGGTGACGGCGTTGCGAACCACGTCCGTGCAGGCGATCGCCGTGGGACAGTAGGACGGTTCCATACCCAGCGCGTTGAACACGAAGATGTTGTCGTAGGCGTCTTCATGGGTGGCGTAAAACCGCTGCAGGGCGCGCGGAATGTCGTAGGTTTCGCGGCTGGAAAACACCTCGGCAATGCCCGACGAAAACACTTGATCGCCACCGCCGCCGCTCAACGGGACCAACGCGGTGTCCCCGATCAATCCTCCGGGACTGATGCCTGTCACAACGTCGTCGGTCAGAATCTGGTTGAGCGCATAGGCCAGCGCCACCTGCCCGTCGGGACGCAGTTCGATCTGAAAGGTCTGGCGGCGCAGCGTGCCGTAAAACGGAACCGCCACCCAACTGATCACCACGCGTTCCGGGTCGGCAAACACGCGGACGCCTTCGACCGAGTCCATGGGGTTGAGATCGGCGAAGAACGCGGCGATGCGCGGAGAACCAGCGGCGATACGGCTTAGGCTGCGGTCGCTGGAGGCGCTGTCTCCTTGCTCGAACGTGAGGTTGCCGTCAGAGTTGACGAACACGGAACGGTAGGTCTTGCCGTAGAACGGAAAGTCGAACGGAAGGTTCACGCGGCGGGAGTCGTCGTCGTCCAGGTTCTCGATGGCCGTGCCCGCGGTGGCGGCACCCGTGTCATAACCGTTGTCGTTCGACGCGGTGAACCGGTAGGCGGAAGCGTCCGCGGTCGCCGGGGCAAATACGACGCGCCGTCCATTGAGGTTGAACGTATTCTGCCGGACACGAACGCCGTTCGAATCGTCGATCACGGCGATGCCCGCGCCCAGGTCCATGCTGCTTTCCCCGGTTTCCGGCCGTGGCGCGAGCGAAAACGCGGAAGCGCTGGAGGTCAACCGGTTCCACTGGGCTCTTTCATACAGGTAACGGCGTTCGGCGCGGCGGGCGGGCGAAGGGTCAGTGCCGCAACCCACCGGTAAAGACTTGGCGTTCGCCGGAAAGGCCAGCAACCCGGAACAAACCGCCGCTGCCAGGCGTATCAAAGACCGAGGGATCATCTGCCCTCATTTTAAACTGGTAACGAAATGATCTATTGCACGAAGTGCGGAACCGGGTTGGCTGACGGCAGCCGTTTTTGCCCCAATTGTGGAAATGCAATTTCCTCCCCGGGACCCGGCGTCCCTCCACCACCGTTTCCCGGCTATCAGGCGCCGCAGCGGGCGGCCGCGACGCCGCTCGAATACAAGATCCAGGGCGACAATCTGCAGGTGGTGCGGATCTCGCTGAAGGCCGGGCAGGAACTGTTTGCCGAAGCGGGCAAGATGCTGTACAAGTTCCCCGCCGTGTATTGGGAAACGCGCATGAGCGGCAACACCGTCGGCGAAAAGATCTGGGGAGCGGTGAAGCGCAAGCTGATGGGCGAATCGCTGTTTTTCACCTATTTCCGCGCCGGCAGCGATTCCGAAGTCGGTTTTGCGGGCTCGTACCCCGGGCGCATCCAGGCGTTCGACCTGGCGCCGGGTCAACAGGTGATGGTGCAGCGCGATGGGTTCCTGTGCGCGCAAAACACCGTGCAGTTGGACATCGCGTTTACCAAGCGTCTTGGGGCGGGGTTCTTCGGCGGCGAAGGATTCATCCTGCAGCGTCTGACAGGGCCTGGCATGGCCTTTGTTCACGCGGGCGGCGACTTTGTGGAGTTCACGCTGCGCCCCGGTGAACAACTGCAGGTAGACACCGGCTGTATTGTGGCGTTCGACCCGAGCGTACAGTACGACATCGAGTACGTGGGCGGGATCAAGACGGCGATCTTCGGTGGCGAGGGATTGTTCTTGGCGACCTTGACTGGTCCCGGCAAGGTGATCGTGCAGAGCATGACGCTCGCCAAGTTGCGCCGCGAAATCGCTCCCATGGGCGGCGCCTCCGGTGGAGACGAACGCAGTCCGCTGGGAGCGATTACGGGGATCTTTTCGAGCGACGACTAAGCGATTCCGAGGTACTTGTTGCGGCCGGCCGTGAGAGCAGCCATCTTGCGGTCGGCGACGGAACGCTTGAGCATCCAGAAGCCGCAATCCGGGTGGATCCAGGTGACGCGGTTCTTACCCAGGATCTTTTCGGCCGTTTCGATGCGCGAGGCGACCTCGTCAGCGGTTTCCACGTGGTTCACCTTGACGTCCACCACGCCGATGCCGATGCCGATCTTGTCGTTCACATCCTTGAGCGCATCCAGGTCCTGCACGGGCCGGTGCGCGAGTTCCAGCACCAGATGATCGACGTTGATCGTGTTCAGGAAGTTGGTGAGCTTTTTCCACTCACCTTTTTGAATGGTCTGCCCGCCGTAGTTGCCGAAGCAGAGGTGAACGGCGCGCTGCGACTTCTTCTTGTCGATGCGGTCCAGCACGACGTTCATGGCCTGGGCGGCCAGTTGCGCGTCGTCGGGGTTGCCGGGGATGTTGGCTTCGTCGATTTGGACGCAGGCGCAGGGGAGGTCCTTCACCTGGGCGGCCAGAACCTCGGCCACGGCCATGATCAAAGATTCAAAGTCGTGATAGAAGTTGTCGAGCAGAGTCCGGGCCAGCATGTAAGGGCTGGTGACGGTGAATTTGAAATCGCCCTGGGCGACGGAGGCGGCGGCCTCGCAGTCGGCAAGCAGGTTCAAGGAACCTTCGGCGATTGGTCCTTCGACGACACCGGCGGGCTTGCGGCGGAACTTCATCGTTTCCTTCTGCATGAAGGCTTCGAGTTCGGTTCGTCCGAGCGCGGTGCGGATACCGGCCATCGGCTTGATGAAGTACTCGATCATGCCGTTGGTGTCGGGGTGGTTTACGTCAAAGCGGTACAATTCGCCGTCGGTGGGTAGGTCAATACCGGCCTGTTTCTGGATGTCGAAAACGACGCGCGTCGCGTCGAGGCGGGCCGATTCGCTGGGAAGAGCCGCGAGCCAATCGGGGATCGGGTAGGAGCCTACGGTAGTTGTCTGGATGCGTGGTTTATCAGCCATTTCGATGGATATGCGAATGCTACCATTACGCTACAAATCCGGCCATGAGAACCAGCCTGTTCGACCTTTTCAAGATCGGGATCGGACCTTCCAGTTCGCATACCGTGGGTCCGATGCGGGCTGCCAAACGGTTCTCTGACCGGCTTCCGCTTCGTCGAGTTGCCCGCATTCGCACCGAACTGTACGGGTCGCTGGCGCTGACCGGAAAAGGGCACGGCACCGACCGCGCCATCCTGCTGGGCCTGGCCGGCGAGGCTCCCGATACGATTGAACCGGCGAACATCGATGCGATGGTCGCGGCCATTCGGCAATCCGGGCGGATCGGCGAGATGGCGTTCGACGAAGAGCGCGACATCGTCTACAACGCCGATCTGGTGTTGCCCGGGCATCCGAACGGCATGCGGTTCACGGCCTACGACATGGACGGGCGCGAACTGTCGTCGAAGATCTTTTTTTCAATCGGTGGCGGATTTGTGGTGGATGAAGAGGAGCTGCGCAACGGAGTTCCCGACGAGCGGCCGGCGGCGCCGTACCCATTTCGGTCAGGGGCGGAGCTGCTGGAGCAATGCCGCGCGAACTCGATGACGGTTGCCGAACTGATGCTGGCCAATGAGTCGGCATGGCTCCACCGGGCGTTTGTGATCGATGGCATCCTGCGCATCTGGCGGGTGATGCAGGAATGCACGGAACGGGGTCTGGGAGCGCGTGGCGAGTTGCCGGGCGGATTGCACGTCCAACGCCGGGCCGCGGGTCTGAAACGGAAGCTCGAACTGGCGACGATGGAGCACCGCGACGATCCCCTGACCGCGATGGACTGGGTGAACCTGTACGCGATTGCGGTGAATGAAGAAAATGCCGCGGGCGGTCGCGTGGTGACGGCGCCCACCAACGGGGCAGCGGGCGTGATTCCCGCAGTTGCGCACTACTATCGCAACTTTGTACGGCGCGCGGATCGCGACGGCATCGTGCGGTACTTCCTCGCCGCGGCTGCGATC
>JAFDVT010000204.1 GCA_018268875.1 Acidobacteriota bacterium | reverse complement strand
TTTGCTGCGATAGACAGGGGTTCCGGCGTTCCAGGCACGGTTCGCCTTGCGCCAGGAGTCGATGTCGGAAGCGGCCCAGTTGGCGGAGACGGCGGCGAAAGTAGGCGCGCCGGAGAGCAGCTGAGTCTTCGCGTCGAACTTCGCGTCGATGGTTTGGACGTTGGCTCCCATGAGGAGCGGCAAGGTGTGTGCGGTTACGTCGTACGGGCGCTTGGGCGGGCCTCCCGGGTAGAGGCGCAGGTCGGGATACTTCTGGTTTTCGAGCAAGGTCTTGGCCCAGCCGCTGTAGGGCTGGTTCATACGGACGATGTAAGAGCCCGATGGATAGGTCGCGCCGCCGGCCTGGAAGGTGTCGCGAGCGACTTCGACCTCGATGCCGCCGAAAGCCAGCGTTTCGAGCATCTTCTTCGCGCCACCCGGGTTGGTTTGATCACGAGGGATCACGAAGGCGACGGGACCGGCGCGTTCGACGGAGCGCTTCAACGTGAAGTACGCCGACTTCAGAAAATCTTCGCGGCGCATGGCGGCCTGGTAGAGTACCGATTCAAAAGCGATCATCTGGTACTGATGGATGTCGCTCATGGCCCAGCGTCCGCCGGTCCAGGGTTCGAGGAAGTTCCAGGAGGCTTCGCGCGGGGAGTAGCCTTGCGCGCCGCCTTGAATCTGATCCGGCTTTATGTCGACGGGCGTAGCGAGACGGGCGCTGGCGGATTCGCTGAGGATGCGGAGGCCACCGTGATAGGCCTGGAAATGGCGGCCGGGATGCCAGAAGTCGTACATGGCGTTGACGGCGATTCCCTTGAGCCCGGCGGAGGTGAGGTCAGCGGCCATGTTCATGCCGACGGCATTGCATAGCTGCGTGATGACGGGGTCGATGTTGGGGTCGACGGGGTCCATCCAGGGCGGGACAAACATGCGGGACGAAGTCGTGCCTTGCTGGTGGACGTCGTAGACGATGTGCGGATGCCAGACGTTGTGCAGTTGCGAGACTACGGCGCGGGTTTCGGCTTGCGAAAAGATGTACCAGTCGCGATTGTTGTCGTGTCCGACGTACTTCTGGTACAACTCCGGCGGCGAGGTTCCTTCGTAGGGCGTGTCGAGGGTGCGGCGGTACCAATTGGTGACGATGTCGTTGCCGTCGGGGTTGATGGAAGGCGCGAGCAGCAGGATCGTGTTGTCCAGAATCGTCTTGATTTTGGGCGATTCCGAGGTCAGCATCCGATAGGCGAAATCGACGGCGGTGAGCGTCGACACGACCTCAGTGGAATGGATCGAGCAGGTGATGAGGACGACCGTCTTGCCTTGCTTGGCGAGGGCATCGGCCTCGGATTGCGGAGTCCTGCGCGGGTCGGCGAGCTTGGATTGAATGTCCCGGTAACGATCGAGGTTCTTTAGGTTCTCCGCGCTGGAAATGATGCCGACGAACATGGGGCGGCCTTCGGTGGACTTGCCATATTCGCGATAGCGGATCTTGTCGGAGGCTTTTTCGAGCGATTGAAAATAGCTGACGATTCGCGCCCATGCGAGAAGCTTGCGGTCCTCGGCCATCTTGTGTCCGAAGTGGCTTTCGGGCGTGGGGACGACCGCTGCTGTTAGAGCGACGGCGGTGAGTAAGAAGGTCTTCAGCATTTACGCGCGGTTCAATTCCGTCCAAAGGGCGCGGTAGTAGCGCAGGAAGCGTTCGGGCTCCTTGCTTTCGGCGCATTCGCACAGGGTGTAACGTTCGTAGTTGGCTTTTCGCAGCAGAGTGAAGAGTTCACGCCACGGGTACGCGGAGGTGAGTTCGTTGATGTGGCAGTGCTTGATCCAGGGCTTCAGCAGATTGAAGTTCTGTTCGACGCTTCCGTTGATGACGTCGGGCGGATTGGAGTTCCAGCAAAGGCCTACGTTGCGGTGGTTGGTGGCGCGCATGATGGCGGCCATGTTCTGCGGTTCCTGGGTGACCGCGCCGTGGACTTCCACCCAAATCTCGACGCCCTTGCCGACGCCGAAGTCGCCGAGTTCGCGCAGGCAGGCCGCGATGTTGCGGTTGGTTTCCTCTTTGCTGAGGTCCTTGGGATAGCCGTTGGGGCGGACCTTGATGCCCCAGGCGCCGGTGTCGTGCGCGAGGTCGATCCACTGCTTGGCCTCGTCGACGTTTTTCCGGCGGATGGCGGGGTCGGGCGAGTGGAATTCGCAAGTGGTGCCGAAGGACAGCAGGCGGACTTTGGAGCGGGCGAAGCGCTCGGCGACCTTACGGCGTTCGTCGGCGTTCAGCGTGATCTCGACGCCGTGCTTGTGCGTGGTGCGGAGTTCGACGGCTTCGAACTTCGCTTCTTCGAGCTTGGTGATGAGGGTTTCGAGATCCCAGTCCTTGCAGACGTTGTAGGTGACGGCGCCGAGTCGCATTCCGCTATTTTAGGTCACCAGCAGGTTCGACGGTAACGATCACGCGGCGGTACCTTGTCAAACTTGGAACGCCATTGTCAGTGACGCTGAGGATGATGTGAATGTTCCCGGGCTTCGCTACTTTTGGGGCCGTAAATACGCCGTTTTCCATTCCCAGAGCGTTGGTGCCGCGGGCGTTTGAGATCGGGACCGTGCTCGGCTCCGGGTAGTAGGTCCACTCGTAGCGAAGCTGGTCGTTGTCGGGGTCGCTGGTGCCTTGGGCGCTGAGAGTTACCTTGTCTCCGCTCTTGACTGCTAATTTTTCAGCATGCCCTAACTCGGCGATCGGAGGATGGTTGGCTTCCTTGTACGAAGGCTTGATCGTCCAGTCCATTCGCGCGGCGAAATCGTTCTGAAACGCCTCGCGCCAACGCCAGATGGTGACCTTGTTTCCGGTGTGCCACTTGCCGTCGACTCCCAGGGCTTCGTCTTCGGCGTCCGTCCAGATGGGGCGCGTTTCCGCTTCGAGATGCCACTTGCGGAGGCGCGGCGTGTACCATTCGTAGCGGCCTCCCCAACTGCCCCAGTCCGGGTGTTCGCGGTCGCCGAGGCCGTTTTGGATGAGGTACAGAAAGCTGGGCGAATCGCCTTCCATCAGGAATTTTACCGGCGGGTAGAGCGCGCCTAGAGGGCCTTTGGAGCGAATGTTGCGTTCGAGCCAAGGGTTGCTGACGATCTCGGTGGTGGCGCCCGCAAAACGCCCGTGGAAGATGTCGCCGCTGATGCCCGACCAGGTCGCGTGATGGTACGCGCCGGCCGCGTGATAGCCGGGGCTCACGATGTAGAAGAGCTTGGGAAACGTCTTGCGAATCCAGGGTCCGCTGTCGTCCTGATCGGAGATCGTGTAGACGCGAAGCTTGCTCACAAACTTTTCGACGGCGGCTGGGGAACGCGTGGCGCGAACGTTCCACAAGGCCTGCGCGAGGCAGTTGGGACCTCCCCAGACGAGGACCCAGACGGGACGAGGATCATCGGGTTTGTCCACGGCTTCGATGATGCGATTGGAGCCGGTCGAGTCCATTCCCTGCCCGACGGCTTGCATGCCAAACGCAGGCCTGCCGGCGTGGATCGTGTTGCGGAGGTCCCGAAAGCCGGGTTCGTGCACGAGCAGGTTTGGGCGTACCTTTTCGTAGGCGTCGACGAGTTCGCGGATGCGTTCGGGGGCGGTGCGGGTCTGCTGGTGGACGGACGTTGTGGCGACCAAGCCTTCGACGTCCCACTGGTTGCTGTA
>JAFDVT010000203.1 GCA_018268875.1 Acidobacteriota bacterium | reverse complement strand
GGGCACAGCCGCAACGGAAGCCGCCGCGCACGACGGCCGCATCCTGGAGCGCAACGGGGTCAAGTTCGGCTTCCTCGCGTATACGTACGACCAGGCCAACGGCAACCACACCACGCAGGACCCGCGCGTCTGCGGCCTGGACATCGCCCGCATGCGCCAGTCCGTTCGCGCCATGAAAGCGGACGCGGTCATCGTGTCGATGCACGCCGGGGTCGAGTACGCCACAAAGCCTCACCCGAGCCAAGTCACCTTCGCAAGGGCCGCCATCGACGCGGGCGCCAAACTCGTCGTCGGGCATCACCCGCACGTCATCCAACCGCCCGAGTTGTACAACGGCGGCCTGATTCTGTACTCGCTCGGCAACCTCGTGTTCGACCAGAACCCGCCCGCCACCAGGAAAGGGCTCCTCGCCGCCGTGACGTTTGAAGGACCGCAGCCCAAGTCCTGCGACCTCACGCTGGTCGACATCGTCAACACCGCGCCGCAGCCCGCCGCCGGCAACGCGACTTCCACTCTGCTCCTGTAACATCCGGCCAACCGCAGGAATCGATCCATAAAGATGGCAAAGGACGAACCACCAGCGGAACTGCTCCACGTCAACGGCCGCGACGTACGCATCACCAACCCGGACAAGCTGTTCTTCTCAACCCAGGTGACGCTCACCAAGCTCGACCTCGTCCGTTACTTCCTGTCTGTCGCCCCCGGCGCGCTAAACAACATCGTCGATCGCCCCATCGTCCTCAAGCGTTTCGTCGACGGCGCGGAACATGAGGCTTTTTATCAAAAACGCGCGCCCACGAACCGCCCCGACTGGCTTCGCACCGTCACCCTTTCCTTCCCCTCCGGACGCACCGCCGAAGAACTCGTCGTCGATGACGCCGCCGGCCTCGCCTGGATCGTCAACCTCGGCTGCATCGAACTCCATCCGCATCCCGTGCGCAGCGGCGACCTGGACCATCCCGCCGAACTCCGCATCGACCTCGATCCCACGCCCGGTATCCCCTGGGACAATGTGCGCAAGGTCGCGCTCGAAGTCCGCGAGTTCCTGCACCTCGTCCACCTCACCGGCTGGCCCAAAACCAGCGGGTCCCGCGGCATGCACATCAACGTCCCCATCGAACCTCGCTGGACCTTCACCGAAGTTCGCCGCGCCGCCCTTGCGCTATCTCGCGCGATCGAACGACGCGTACCGGCCCTCGCGACGTCCAAGTGGTGGAAAGAGGAACGCCACGGCGTGTTTCTCGACTACAACCAGAACGCCAAGGACCGCACCACCTGTTCCGCCTACTCGGTCCGCCCCGTTCCCGACGCCCGCGTCTCCACGCCGCTGCAATGGAACGAAGTCGCCGATTGCGACCCCGCCGATTTCACCGTCTTCACGGTACCCGCGCGATTTGCATCCATCGGCGATCCGCATGCCGCGATGTACGCGTCTCCCGGTTCGTTGGACGCGCTGCTGCAACTCGCCGAACAGGACGAAGCGCAAGGCCTCGCCGACGCGCCGTGGCCTCCGCACTTTCGCAAGACAGCCAGCGAAGCGCCGCGAGTCACCCCATCGCGCGCGAAGCGAAAGAGGACGACTTCTTGAAGATCTCGCTCAGTTCGTGAGGCGGCACCACCTCCAACTGCGCGTACGTGCACTCTTCGGGACGCTTGTCGAACCGCCACCGCCGGAACTGCGCCATATGCCGGAACCGCCCGTTCTGCAAATGTTCATAGCCGACCTCCACCACGAGTTCCGGCCGCAGCGCCTCCCATGACGCGTCCTTTCCCTGGGTCCATCGGCTCTGGCCTCCGGGGACGCGGCCTGCCGCGACGTCCGCAGTGTGAACCCACGGATGCCCCGCCGTGGCATGTTCCCGGTAGGGTTCCAGGAACTCCGCCAATTCCACCCGTTTATGCTCGGTAAAGCTCGCGCAAATCCCGGTATGCTGCAGGACGCCCGCGCGGTCGTACAGGCCCAACAGTAGCGACCCCACCACGCCAACGCCTTTCTTGTGCCAGCGGAACCCGGCTACCACGCAGTCGCATTCCCGCTCATGCTTCACCTTCAGCATCGTGCGCGTACCCGGTTCGTAGACGCCGTCGCTCGGCTTGGCCATCACGCCATCGAGGCCCGCGCCCTCAAACCGCCGGAACCAGTCGAGCGCGACCCCGCGATCCCGCGTCGCCGGCGTCAAATGCAGCGGAGGCTCGATCCCGGCAAACAGCTGTTCTAACTCGCGCCGCCGAACGGCAAACGGCTCGTTCATGAGGCTCCGTTCGTCGAGCGCCAGCAGGTCGAAGAACACAACCGAAGCCGGCATCCGCGACGCCAGCATGTTCACTCGTGAGGCTGCCGGATGGAGCCGCAGTTGCAACGCATCAAAATCCAACGCCTCGCCATTCGCGATCACGATCTCGCCATCGAGCACACAGCGCGCGGGCAACGGAGCAGCCAACAGCGCCGCCACGACATCCGGAAAGTAGCGGTTCAGCGGCTTCAGGTCGCGGCTCTGCAGCAGGACCTCGTCACCATCGCGGAAGATGAGGGCGCGAAACCCGTCCCATTTCGGCTCGAAAATCCATGCCTCACCGTCGGTTTGCGGGAGTTCCGCCACGCGCTTGGCGAGCATCGGATGGACAGGCGGCGGCACGGGCAGCAGCATCACGCTTCCATTTTATAGAGGGGTTACAGAGAGATTGGAGAGAAGGAACAGGATGGAGCGGGAGACGGGGATCGAACCCGCAACCAACAGCTTGGAAGGCTGTGACTCTACCATTGAGTTACTCCCGCTTGCCTTTACAAACAACAGCTTCCCACGTGTCGCAGTGGACTGGATGAGGCAGAATGGAGCCCGGTGGACCCGGTTTACACCAAATCTGCACCAAATCGAAGGGCGTCCACGTTACATTGCACAATGCACCAAATTAGGATTTCAACCTGCACCGGCATCTTTCGCTTTCGCGCCTTTCTCCAACTTCATTCGTTCCAATACGACAGACTCAAGATCAGCTACCGCCCGGTGGGTTTCCGGGGCGATCTGCTGCATATAGACGTTGCGGGTCAGTTCCGCATCGGCGTGCCGCAGTTGACCCTGAATCGGCTTGTCGGCCACGTTCTGATGGTGCTGAACCGTTGCGTGGCCGCGCCGGAACCAGTGATAAGAAACATCGGGGATACCGACCTTGGTGCCAGCGGGCTTCAGCACGTCTTCAGCCCAATTCGTTCCAATGATAGCAGTTCCGTTACGTGTAGGGAAGATGAAGGACTCCGGGTCGCTTCCATCCGTATCGCCGTACTTGCGCCAGCCCTCGACCTCTTCGGCCAAAACCGGCGGGACAGCAACCATCGCAGGCGTGCGCGGTGTTCCGACAACCTTGCCCTTCCACTCCTTGACACGATGCGTTCGGGCACAAAATGACCTCTCGATTCTAAGCAGCCATCGTCCGTCCTGCTGCTGGAAATCCTTCCACTTGAGGACGAAGAGTTCACCGCGCCGGACAGCACATAAAAAGAGGATCTTGAGGATGATCTTGTCCCGTGGCTTCTTGATCGCGTTCAGCAGAGAAGCAAACTGCTCGATGCTGATCGCGGGTTGACCGGCGGCTCTTTTCACGCCCTTCGGAATGCGGTGTGCTTTCGGAATCGCGGCAGCGGCGTTACCGATGATGATACCCAAATTCCGGGCCGTCTCTAACAAAGATTTCGCGAAGGTGAACGCCTTGTTAGCCGTCCAGTGAGAGAATTCCCGGTCGGCGATCTCAGCCATGAACTGACGGATCAGGTCTTCGTCATTCATGTCGGTGATGGAGTGATCGCCAAAGAACGGAATCAGGAAGCTGTCACGGTAGTACTCCCAATTGATTCGCGAATTGTCTTCCCACGCTTCTTTGCGCCGGGGTTCGTACACCGCAGTGATGAAGTCTTTTACCTTCATTTCCGGGTCCCCTTTGGGAAGGCGACTGTGGGACTTAAGCGGCGAAAGCAGCGACGGCGGGTGGTGCTTTCTGAAGACTTCCCAACGCACTTTGTCCCATGCGTCCTTTGCTTGCTTCACGCTCTTCAGGCCGGGACCATGCGCAACCTTGAAGCCCAATTCATGCTGACCGCCTTTCGTTCGATGCCGCGCGCCTTCATGAAGAACATAAACGTTCCATCGTGCGATAAAGCGGGTTCCGTCCTTCGTCTTCACTTCCTCGACCCATCCTTTCCCGATGGGACCTAGTTTAAGATCACGGTGCATTTTAACATGTTATCATCTCGAGTCACAGCTTATTT
>JAFDVT010000202.1 GCA_018268875.1 Acidobacteriota bacterium | reverse complement strand
GCGCTTTGGATCACGGCCAACGACACGTTCGCGATGTTGACATTGGCGGCGCGCCAGTCGCCTGTGTTCGCCGTGATATCCAGCGTCACGATGCCGTTGCCGGAACCCAGTTCCCCGCCCGATACTGTGACAAACGATTCGCTCGACGAGGTGCGCCACAGGCATCCCGCCGGAGCGTTGACGCGAATGCTGGCAGTGGAAGCAGCGGACGGCGCGACCAGATTGCCGGGCGTCACCGAATACGTACACGACGAGGCCGGAGGCGCCACCGTCAACTCCACCGGGATGATGAGCGGTGTGATGGCGGAACTGGAGGCGGGCGTCACGATAATGCTGCTGGCATACGAACCAGGTTCGAGTCCGGCAGTGTCCACCGCCACGCTGAGGTTCGCCGGCAGTGCGCCAGAGGCGGGCGTCACGCGAAGCCAGTTGGTTCCTTCGGCAACCGTCACTGTATAGGTCGCGGCGATGCCCGGGCTGGTCACCGTCACAGCCTGCGGCGGCGGAGCGTCCCCGCCCAGCGGCGCGAGGAACGAAATCGACGGGACGCTCGACGTCAGGTTCTGCTGCACCAGGCCGTTGCGTGCGCGAAAGACAATGCGGCCGGGTATGTCGCTGTTGATGCGCCGGTAAATCAGACCGTTGGGATTGGAATCGAGAAACGCGCCCGGCAGTCCGGAACCGGTGAGTTCGAACGACGTACCGGGCTGTCCTGTACCGTTCGAATACCCGACGCGACCAGCCACGCCGCCGAACCCGAAGTAGCCGCCCGAGACATCGCCGGTTTCCCAAACAATGCGGCCGTAGTTGAATTCGATATCGAAATTGCCTGGACCCGTATCGGAGCGGTCGATCAAGACAATTTGAAAGGTGTTGAGCTTTTCGCTGTTGTAGTTGAAATAGCCAACGTCGAAATAATTGGCGCCAAACGCCCGCCGGCCGTCGATCGTATCGGTGCCGAACGTCACGACTTTCGAGGCAAAGCCACGCGTGTCCACATCGGCCCAGAACCCGGCGATGATTTCGCGGCGGATCCCCACAAGGCCAATCGGCGTGTATTCGGAAAGCGGCTCGTCGAACGTAAAGTTGCCGTTGTTATTGACATAAACGCCCGAACGTTGACGGCCAAAGAAATTGATATTGAATCCAAGCGACTGAATAAACGACGAGCCGTCATCGTTGCGAGGCACAAAATTGCGGGTAAAACCCGTATTGTCACGAATCGCGGCGGTCGTGGTGGTCGTGGCCGGTTGCGCCGTGGCCGATGACGAAGGCAGAAGGAATAACGAAAGACCCAGGAACAGTTTTTTAAAGCGATGATTCAGCACTTACAAAGCATGACATATCGCCTGGCTTACTGAATGAACTGTTGCGGTACAAGGAGCGTCAACGCGTCGGGTATCAATTCGATGGTCGCGGGTGTTTGGCCGGCGTACTCGCCATCCATCTGCACATGCGCGCCAGGATGCGGAAATTCGATGGACGAACGTTTTTCCACGGAAATCCCCGGCAACCGGAAATGTTGCCGAACCACCGCCCCTAGCATGTAAAGGCCGTATCGCAGTGGATTCGTGCCGCGAAACTTCACCACTTCGAACTCATCGCGGGAAAGCGACGCGCCGCGCGCCAACTCGAGGTCGCCGCCGTAGTTCCGCACCCGGCTGGCCAGCACGAACCCGTACACATCGCCGTCCAACGGAACCGGATGCAGCTTGCCCAGGAACTGTTGCAACCCCGCCACCCAGTACGCAAACTTGCCAGTCTTGCGCTTGAGGTTGGGGTCCACGCGATAGACGACATGAGCATCGAGTCCAACGCCTGCCATGGCCAGAAAATGGCGGTCCCGCACGGTGGTGGAGTTGAGCTTGCCAACGGCGATACGTTGCGATTTGCGGGTCGCCAACTGCCGTGCGGCCTTCACCGGATTGGTGCCGCCGCGGGTTTCGATGGACATCACGTTGGCGGTTCCACCAGGCAGGATCGCCAACGGTACTTGAGTGCCGATAACGCCGCTTGCGATTTCGTTGATGGTGCCGTCGCCACCCAGGCCGATGATGAGGTCGGCTCCATTGTCGATGGCGCGGCGGGCCAGTTCGCCGGCCACTCCGGGACCGGTGGTAGGAATCAATTCCGGCACAAACCCAGCCTCGGCGAGGGCCTTCTGCACATCGCGCAGAAGCCTGCCGGAACCGCGTTTGATCTTTCCCGCCTCGGGATTGAAGATCAGGACTGGCTTTCGGAAAGGGCCGGGCACAAGCAGTTATGGTAACCGCAACGAGCGTTCAGGTTTGACAGATCCGGCGACGGCGCGATACCGTCGATATTGGAGCGCGCGGCGCGGTAGCCAAGTGGTAAGGCACGGGTCTGCAAAACCCTTATTCGTCGGTTCGATTCCGACCCGCGCCTCCAAAATCTTCAACATTGCTGGTTACAGGTCTTCCGGCTGAAGACCTGTTTTCTTAGCAATCTGCCCCAAGATCCCAGGCCCAATCTCGTCGCCGTCGTGAAAGGCGAACGTATAGTTCGCCCAGCCTTCGCGTTTCAAACGCCGATGGGAGCCGTTCTGCCACGCGATCGTCCAGCCGATCCTAAGCAAAGCCGCCAACACCTGACGTGCTTTGGCCGAACGCCAGCGGCTCATGTAACCGAGAAAACTTTGGCGAGGACGTCCGGCACTTCTTCTCCGTGGTCAATACAATCCGCGGCGACCCGAAGGGCGAGCGAGCGAACTGCGGCTATCGCGGCGTCGCGGGTAGCACCGTACGCCATGACGCCCGGCATCGATTCGATGTCGGCCCACCATCTTCCATCTTCCTCGCGCCCGACGAGAATAGGGATCGATTCTATCGTGCCGGTCATGATGCCCTTATTCTAGCGTCGTCTTCGCGACCGCGAACAGGATAGGTCCCGGATGGATGAAGTCCTAATATAATGCCTGCGTGAGTACCTCTAAATCGAATGTCACCCGCCGAGGCATCGTGGCCGGCGCCATGGCCGCCGTCGGACTCGCCCCCCAATCCGCCGAAGCGCAGGACCGTCAGAATCAGATCGCGCGGAACGCCCCGATTTCGCCCAAAGACAACCTCAAAGTCATCAAGCTCGAAACGATTCTGGTAAAGCCTCGATGGCTGTTCCTGAAGATCCACACCAATGCCGGCATCGTCGGCCTTGGCGAGCCTGTCGTCGAAGGCCGCGCGCTCACCTGCCGGACCGCCATCGAAGAGATCGCGCCGTACCTCGTCGGCAAGGACCCTCGCCGCGTCGCGCACCATTGGCAGGCGATCTACCGGCATGCGTTTTATCGCGGCGGCCCCGTGCTCACCAGCGCGCTCAGTGGCATCGACCAGGCGCTGTGGGACATCAAGGGCAAGGCTTTGGGCATCCCCGTGTATGAATTGTTGGGCGGCCCCACCCGCGAACGCGTTCGT
>JAFDVT010000201.1 GCA_018268875.1 Acidobacteriota bacterium | reverse complement strand
TTTTTTATGAGAACTATGTCGGCTCGATCGTCGACTGGTATGCGGCGACGTTGTTCCGGCGTGAACCGCTGTTGACCTTTGAAGGGCACAACGAGAGCGGGAAGCGGTACTTTTCCTCCTTCATTGAGGACTGCGACCGGCGTGGCAGCAATCTGACGGATTTCCTGCGAACCAGGCTGATTGAAGCTCTGGTGGGCGGCGCGAGTTACATCCTGGTGGACTTTCCGAGGACGGACGGCCAGGTGGATAGCCGCGCGGCGGAGGACGCGAGCGGGCGTTCGCGGGCGTATCTGGTGGGCTATGCCGTCGAAGACGTCATCAACTGGAGCCACGACGATCAGGGGAACCTCGATTGGGTGATTCTGCGGACTTCGGGTTTGCGGAAGAGCAACGTCGAGGAGACCGATTGGCAGAACGTCACGACCTGGGCTTACTACGACAAGCGGAATTACCGCATCTACAGGCAAACGAGCAAGGACACGGGCGAGGGTCGAATTGACCTGATCGACCAGGGTCTGCACGGGTTGGCCAAGCAGAACCGGGTGCCGTTGTTTGGCCTTGAAATTCAGGAAGGGTTGTGGCTGCTGAACAAGGCGGGTTCGCTGCAGGTAGAGCACTTCAGCAAGTCCAACGCGCTGTCGTGGGGCTTGTCGATGGGGCTGTACGCGATGCCGGTGGTGTACTCGGAGCGGCAGTTCGACCAGACGTTCGGCGAAGCGTACTATCTGCAACTCGGGCCGGGCGACCGGTTCGGATGGACGGAGCCGGAAGGCAAGGTTTACGAGATCGCGGCGGAGAACCTGGAGCGGCTGAAAGACGAGATTTACCGGGTTTGTTACCTCGGGCAGATGGGCGGCAAGCTGGGTAGCGGGCAGGCGCAGTCGGCGCAGAGCAAGATGTGGGATTTCTCGATCACACAGGAAGTTTTGCGGGCGTACGGCGATGCGGTGAAGGACCTGGTGAAGAAGGTTCTGCGGGCGATCGAGACGGCTCGCGAGGACGGGCTTCAGATTGGCGTTTCGGGGTTGGACGAGTTCGACATCGGAGATTTCACGACGGAACTGTCCGACGCCGAGCGCCTGCTGGGGCTGGGGATCGAGTCGCCGACATTGAAGCAGCAGATCTTCAAGAAACTGGCGCTGAAATACCTGTGCGATGTGCGGCAGGAAGTGAAGGACCGGATCGCGGACGAGATCGACGCGAGTTTCCCACGCGGGTAGTCACCGCATTCCCATCATCATTGGAGAAATCATATGGATGAAAATTTGCAGCAGATCGTGCTTGAGGCGATCAAGCAGTATTCGCTAGCCGAGCAGGCTCGCCAGGAGCCGGTTTATAAGACGGAACTCGTGGAGGAGCGCAAGCGCCGCGAGTCGCTCGAGGGCCGTGTCAACCAACTGATTGAAGAGAACCGGAAGGCTCGGGCGATTGCGACCCGTGTGGAACGGGAAGCGGTGATTCGGGCGGAACTGCAGCGGCTGGGCGTGTCGAAAGTCGACCTGGCGTTTAAGGCTGTGAAGGACGACGTCCTGCGGAACGATGACGGGATGACAGCGGGTCCGGAGAGCGAACATCGCGTGCGGGAATACCTGGCGCAGTTCGTGGCGGAGAATCCGGAACTGTTGCCGGCGCGCATCCCCGGTGGTTCGGGCGCGAGTGGGGCTGGCCGGTCGCCGCATGGCGGTGGTGTCGTGGATTTCGATCGCATTCGTCCGGGCATGAGCGCGGACGAGCTGGAGCGTTTTCGCGAAGAAGTGTCGCGAGTGGCGAACCAGACGATGCGCGGTTTGTAATTGACGCCTCGCGGCCGGTGACCCTGATGGGACGGCCGATTCCAAATGAGATTTGTTGAGCGATCCGCGCCGCTTTCGAGCGGCGATTTTCTTTTTGACGCGCAAGCGGCACAACGCACGGCGGCTGTGCCGTTGTTGTGGGCGGATCCGCAGACAGGCGATGTGCTGGAGCCTTGGCCGGCCGCCGCAGTACAGGTGTCCAAGGAATAACAACAAAGGAGCTTAGTAGATGCCTTCTATTACATCGGCAAACGTAGCCAATGCGATTGTGAAGCTCGTGGCCGTGGATGCACTGCCCACGCTTACCGGCAACCTCGTGATGGGTAACCTGGTGAATCGCAACTACGAATCGCAGTTGGCGCAGCCCGGTGACACGGTAAACATTCCGATCCCGCCGACTCTGGTCGCCAACAACATTGCGGAGGGCGGCACGGTGCAGGCCCAGAATCCGAACCTGGGTAACGCGTCGATTGTGCTGAACACGCACGCGGAAGCCACGTTCCAGATTCCGGACGTGACCAAGGTGCTGGCTGTTCCGGATCTTCTCAAGCTGTACATGCAGCCCGCCCTGGTGGCGCTTGCCGAGAAGATCGAAACCGATTTGCTCGGTTTGTACGCGCAGTTCAACGGCAACCCGATTCTGGGCGTTCCCGGCGTGGCGGTGACCGAAGATCTGATCGATTCGGCGGAAACCACGCTGTTCAACCAGAAGGTTCCGGCCAGCGAACCGAAGTATCTGGTGGTGGGCGCCGCGGCTTACTCGGCGCTACGCCAGAATCCGCGCTTTAGCGAATACCGTTCGGCTGGTGAAGCTGGCCTTCGGACGCTGATTGACGGGACGATCGGCAAGATCAAAGACTTTTACGTCTTCCGTTCGCAGTTCGTCGCCAAGACGGGCGCCGCGCCCGCGACGGTTCACAACCTGGCCTTTACGAAGAACTCGATTGGCCTGGTGATGCGCCGTCTGCCGTCGCCGTTGCCCGGCACCGGCGCGATCGCCGAATACGCCGAACTCGGCAACTTCGGTATCCGCGTCATGATGAGCTACAAGCCGGACACGTTGTCGCAGCAGTTCACCGTGGACGTTCTCTACGGCGCGGCTGTTCTGCGCAACAAGCACGGCGTCCAGATCGAAAGCTAAGCTTTTCGGCTGGGTTGGTAACGCCCGGGTCTGTCGCATTGCGGCGGGTCCGGGCGTTCGTGTTTTCGGGACAAGCGAAGGAAGGAGAGACGGATGAACTTACGAGCCTATTTTCAAAAGATTCGCGAAGTAGAGAAAGAGATTCTGCAGGATGTCGTGTATGTGGCGAGTCTTGCGGGGGACGATGGCGGGCTGGCCGGGATCGTGGCGCAGGTGACCCGGGCGATCGCCGCGAAACTGATTGTGGATCAGAAGGCGCGCCTGGCGACGGACGGCGAAGTGGAAGCACTGCTTGAGAAGCACGAGATCGCGCGCCGCAAGGCGATGGACGAGCAGGCGGCGCAGCGGTTGCAGGTGGCCATTGTTTCCGATACGCAGCTTGAAGCGATGCGTTCGGCGTCGTCTTCGGCGAAGAAGAACGCGACGCCGGCGCCGGTCGAGAAAAAGAAGGATTAAGGGAAGAAAGCCATGTTGTTCACCGATGGAAATCCGACCAGGGCCGAGGATCTTCGGATATTCGAGTCCAACATCTACGAAGTTGCGAACGTCGAAGGCATCGATCTGGACGCGAAGTTGAAGATCGCGGCGGAGGAGATCGGCGATCAGATCATGGCGTACCTGCTGCAGCCGGGGAGCGGGGATCCGCAGGCGGGTAGCCGGCGCGCGCTGGGGTTGTCGACGCTGGTGGTAACGCCCGCGATGCGGCGCTGGCATTCGCTACACACGCTGGCATTGACGTTCCGGGATGCGTTTCACAACCAGGTGAACGGACGGTACCGGGAAACGTGGGTCCAGTATGTGTCGGCGGCGGCGGAGGCGAAACTGACGCTGTTCCGGATCGGGCTGGGATTTGTGATCAACCCGCTGGCGCGGCCGAGCCGTCCCGTGGTCGCAAGCGTTGCCGGAGGCTGGGCCGCGGGGACGTATTCGGTGGCCGTCGCATGGGTCGACGGGGCAGGGAACCTGAGCGCGCCGAGCGATATCGCGACGCTTGAAATCGCGGTGACGGGCTTGCCGGTGGTTACGATGACCGGCGCGGTTCCGAGCAGCGCGGTGGGCTGGAACGTGTACATGGCGGACGCCAGCGACAACGGCGATCTGATGCAGCAGAATGCGGCGCCGGTCGCGATTGGGAGCAGTTGGAGTCCGGTGGCGAGCGCGCTTGTGCCAGGAGAGCTGCCGGTGAGCGGGCAGTTCGCGGATATGTACATCACGGCGTCGCGCATGACGCCCAGGGGGTAGCGGCATGGGGCGGGTGGCAGCGAGCACATCGATACGAGTGCGGGACGTCCTGCTGGGCGATGGCGCGCTTCAGGCGCAGATTCAAACGCTGGCGTTAGAGGCTGGCGTACATGAGCCGGGATTGCAGGCGTTATCCCAGTTGGTGATTCGCAATGTCGCGGCGGACCTGGCGGAGAAGACGGCGGGGGTTGTCTATCCGGCGTTCTTTGTCTATTGCGACAAGGTGTCCAACAGCTTACGGGAGAAGTTTCGAACCTTTTCGGGCACGGCGCGGATGGTGATTGAGACGCGCGCATCGCAAGACCGGCTGGAAGGGCTGGAAGACCGGCTGCATATCTACGCGGATGCGGTGATGAGTGTGCTGGACGCAAATCGCGGGGACTGGGGCCAGGGGATGTTTTACACGGGCGGATACGAGGTCGCGTTTGGACCTGTGAAGCACGGCGGCAAGCATTTTATTCAGACGGCGAAGGTCGTTTTCGAAGTCGAGATCAGCGCGGAATAAAGGAATACAAAAATGAGTTGTTATGTTTCATCCAATGACAACCGGTTCTACGTCGCGAGCGAGACGGCGTACGGCAACGTGCCTTCCATTGACGGGCAACACCGGGTGCCGGCTTTGCGGTTGCGCGCAAAGCAGACGGTAGATCGAGTTCAGCGACGGGACAAGACGGGTAGCCGTACATTTGCGGGTCTGCCGCCCGGTACGCGCAACCGTACGAACTTTGAGCTTTCAACGTACCTGACTTCCTGGAGCGACCAGAGCCGCGAACCTGCTTACGGGCCGATGTTTCGTTCGGCGATGGGCGGGACCGGGCAACTGTTCACGGGCGGTACGGTGGCGAGCACGAGCGGGTTCAACCTGACTTTCAGCGCGGCGCACGGCATGACGTCGGCGGGCAAGGCGGTGGTCGTGGGCGGCGAGATGCGATTTGTGGTCGCGATCGTCAACGGCACGACGGTTCAACTGAACGCGCCGTTTACTGGGAACGTTGCCGGCGGTACGGCTGTTGGAGCGACGATGAATTACGCACCGGAGACCGACCTTGGCAGTGTTTCGATTTTCGATTACTGGAGTCCATCGACGCTGGTTCACCGGATCGTGTCGGGCGCGGCGGTGGATCAGATGCGTGTGAAGGTCAATTCGGACTTTCACGAGTTCGAGTTCAAAGGTCCGGCGCGGGACATCATCGATAGCACGAGTTTTGAAAGCGGGGAGGGCGGGCTGACGGATTTCCCGGCGGAACCGGCTCTGGGCGGCTTCGACTACTCGATCATCCCCGGACATCTTGGCCAGGTGTGGCTTGGGACGCCGGCGAATCGCTTCTATACGTTGACCGAAGCCGAACTGGTGGTGGACAACAACATCGACGTTCGCGAACGGGAGTTCGGGTTGTCGGGACCGGTGTGCATTGCGG
>JAFDVT010000200.1 GCA_018268875.1 Acidobacteriota bacterium | reverse complement strand
GATTGTGCTGCTGCTCGAACGCGAGGAACTGTCCGTCGCCGAACTGCAAGAGATCCTGTCCATGCGGCAGAGCCGGATTTCGACGCACCTCGCCCAGTTGAAGCAGGCCGGGTTCGTAGAGGACCGGCGAAGCGGCAAGAACGTCCTGTACCGGGCCAAACCGGGTTCCGAGAAGCTGTTGCGGGTATTGCGCGAAGAGTCGCCCGATGAGCGCGACGATCAGCGTCTGTTGGCCTTGGCGCTCCAGAAGCGGACCGACCGCGTGCGCGCCTACTTCGACGAACTGGCTGGCAAGTTCGGCAAGGCGTACGTCCCGGGACGAAGCTGGAAAGGCCTTGCCGAAACCCTGCTGAAGCTGTTGCCGCCGATGGTGATCGCCGATCTGGGGGCGGGCGAAGGCACCATGTCGCTGATGATGGCGCAACGGGCATCGCAGGTGATCGCGGTCGACAATTCGGAAAAAATGGTGGAGTACGGATCGGAGTTGGCGCGTACGCACGGTGTGCGGAACCTCGAATACCGCCTGGGCGACCTCGAAAATCCGCCGATCGCCGGGGAATCTGTGGATTTGGCGTTCTTCAGCCAGGCGCTCCATCACGCGCTGCATCCGCAACGGGCCGTCGACGAAGCCTTCCGCATCGTCAAGCCCGGCGGACGGATCGTCGTTCTGGACCTGCGCAAGCACGCGTTCGAACAGGCTCGCGAACTGTATGCCGACGTGTGGCTGGGATTTTCGGAAATCGAACTCGGGGACTTTCTGCGCAACGCCGGGTTCACCGACGTCGAAATCTCGATCGTCAACCGCGAAGCCGAGGCGCCGAACCTCGAAACGGTGCTCGCCGTCGGCTTCAAGCCCGCTTAGCGGTCAAAGTTCGATCCGCACAGCCGGGGGAGCCAGCGCCGGGTAGCGAACGCCTTCCGTCGAACTCAACTCGGTTTCCGCTTGCAGCGCTTCCACCAGCAGCGGTTGCGGGACCTCGTGATGCTTGCCCTTCATGGTGGACAGGACGGACTTCAACTTGGTCTTGCCGGCCGGGCCTTCATGGATCAATTTCCAAAGCGACTTGGGCGTCGCGTTGCCGCTGCCGTGGTGACCGACTTTGTACAGGTCGACGCCTTCCACTAACTTGCGGTATGCGGGTTGGCTCAGCGCGTACATCCAGTTTTCGAGTTGCGCGTCGCCCGAAAACAGCAGCTTCTTGCCACCTGTTTCAAACAGCAGGATCACGCTCGTGTTGTTCAAGGCCTTGTCGAGAATCCGCACGATTCCTAGCAGTTGATTGCCGTACTGGCGGTTGGCGCGGTTAACGAACCACTGCGCGGGTCGCGGCGGCGTTCGAACCGTTTTGGCCTTGGGAAATAGCGGCTCGGGCGCTGTCGCGGAACCGGCCTGCAACAGCGACCAGAACTCCAGGAACTGCCAGAATTCGTCCTTGTCCGACGACTTCTGCTTGAGGATCGAATCGGTTTGGGTCAGGTCCGGCGGCCCTAGAACGTGGACCTTGACGCCGGGCAGTTGGCGTTCCAGTTTCGATTTCGAACCCGCGCGTACGAACTCGGCCTGCCCCGCTTTGGCCATGCGCTGCAGACGATCGATCGCTTCCTTGTTGGGCAGATTGGTATCGGCCAGAAAACGAATCTTCGAGGCGTTGACCACGCCGACGCGGTTGCCCGCGCGGGCCAGCGCCGCTTCGCAAAAGTCACGCATCCGGTCGAGCGACTGCAGATAATTGGCGCGCATCCCGCGAATGGACTTGGGTTCCGACGTCGGGGCGGACTTCGCGTCCTTGGCTGCGTCCGGATGCTCGGTCCAGGGTTGGATGACCACCTTGGGCTTCAGCGCTTCCAGAATCTCGCCGGCCGTGCCGACAAAGCCGCCGATGTGATCCTTATGGCGGTGCGTCGCAACCAGGCCGTGCAGGATGCCGCCGCATTCCTCCTGCACAATTTTCTGAATTTGCGCGGCGATACGTTCCATCACGCGTTCGGGCGACGTGCTGGGGCGTCCGGTGCTTCCAAAGTCAATCAGGACGGCGCGTTTGGGACCTTTGGCGTATTCGAACAGCACCAGCAGACAGTCGCCGAAGCCGACGTTGTAGGCGCGAACCTCGACGGCAGTGGGACGGGTCTTCACCATGCTTCGTCCTCCATGCCGGGGGCGAGCGGCAACGAAACGGCGCGCTTCAAGTGCATCTGGCTGAAGCGGCCGGACGTCGCGCCGTCGAACAGACCCCAATCGAGAAGTTTCAACAGCAGGTCCTTGTTTTCGTTGAGGTCCGGAATCGGGTTCTGCGCATGGTGCTGGAGACGGCCGAATTCATTGAAGATGAGCGTACCTCCACCGTACAGGCGAATCTGCTCGTCGTCGCGCCGATCAGGGATCGGGTGGCCGAGGGCGGCGCTCAGTTCAGCGGCCGTCACGTTGACGATCTGCACATATTCGGCCACTGTCTCGCGAAGAATAAAACCGTCGGTGCTTTGGCGGATGCAGGGGCGCACGGAGATGACCTTGGTATACGCGTCCAGATTCAGGTTCAGTTCGCCGCGGTTTTCCCAGACAAAGCGGAACACCTCGTCCTCGTCGCGCTGCATGGAATCGAAGTGCACGCGGTTGTAGCGCAGACGCGCGTCTTCGGCGGGCGTGATGCGCCAGGACTTGGGATGCAGCAGAATGCCGTAGGCCGCAAAGGTGGTGCGCACGGCCTCGCGGTAACGGTAGGTACGGTCGTCGGGCTGAATCTGTTCGTCGGCCTCGAGCAGGGCGCTCAAATATTGGCCGAAGGTAAGCGCAGTGGGCGGGCAATAATCAAGCGCGCGGATCGCCATG
>JAFDVT010000001.1 GCA_018268875.1 Acidobacteriota bacterium | reverse complement strand
GGTTGCGCAGCAACTGCTGCAGCAGGTCCATTTTGTGGCCCTGTTCGATTTCGTAGACATGCAGGTCCACATGCTCGGCGGGCTTGGTGATGGCGCCGATGGCGATGCGAACGGGGTTGCGAACGGCGGCGTCTACCAGATGGGCCACGGACTTTTCGATGGTGGCCGAGAACAGCATGGTTTGCCGTCCTTCGGGCATCGCGGCGAGGATCTGCTTGAGCGACGGGAGGAAACCCATGTCGAGCATACGGTCGGCTTCGTCGAGAACGGCGACGTTGACGCCGCGCAGATCGACGAGGCGGCGCTGGAGGAAGTCCACCAGGCGGCCGGGAGTGGCGATGACCACCTGCGCGCCGGCGCGGATCGCCCGCAATTGCCGGCTTTCGTCCATGCCACCGACAACGACAGCGGTGCGTACACCGGTGTTGGCGCCGATCTTCATGAACGTTTCGTTGATTTGAATCGCAAGCTCGCGCGTCGGGCTCAGTACCACGGCGCGGATGTTGCCGGTGCCGGGTTTGCCCTGATTTTCGATGAGGCGCTGCATGACGGGCAGCGCAAAGCCCAGCGTCTTGCCGGTGCCGGTTTGGGCGGTGGCAACGACGTCTTTGCCCTCAAGAGCGGGCGGAATCGCCTGCGCCTGGACAGGCGTGGGCGTAACGAAGCCATGCTTCGCCAGGTTGCTCCGAATCGCGGAGCTTAGGTTCAGTTCAGAAAATTCTTTCATTCTTACGTACGGTCGATAGGTGTCCCGGCAAGGGACGAAGTACTGCTAACGGAGCAAATACGGGGGGATGGATTGTGTGTCGGGTTGTGGCGCGGAACAGCCCTATTGCAGGCTGTTCCACGCGATGTATAACTTGGATGTCCGATTGGACAAAGGGGATGCAATGTGTGTAGCGGGATGGAAAAATTACCAGCGCGGACCACGGTCGCGGCCACCGCCGCCACCACCACCGGAACGGCCACGGCCACCGCCGCCGCCACCACCGTAACCGCCACGGCCACCGCCGCCACCGAATCCACCGCCGCCGCCGGCGGGCTTGGGACGGGCTTCATTCACATTCATCGTACGGCCGCGGAGTTCGGCGCCGTTGAGCGCATTGATCGCCGCTTCCGCTTCGTTCTTGTTCGTCATTTCGACGAAGGCAAATCCGCGAGCCTGTCCGGTGTCACGATCCGTAACGATGTGCACGCGCTCGACGGCGCCGTATTGCGAAAACGCCGCCAGCAGGTCGTCCTGCGTAACGCCGTAGCTTAGGTTTCCAACAAAGATGTTGGTCATGATCTCTTCTCTCAAATCCCTTCTACTACAATTGTCCTTTTTCGGACTGCGCTATTGAAGCTACTCAAGCGTCGGCCGGATCGGCTCCTCGCCGGTGTTAAGGGAGAGAAGACACTAAGACATTTCCACAGTAGCACGTACGGAGCCACGGTAGTGGAGCCCCCTTGGCCGGATCCGGCTCACTTTGTAGCGGATCAATCGTTAAAGCCTTGTAAATCACCACTAGGGCCAAGATCGCGGGATCGCCAATTTCTGAAGAATTTTTCGCAAATCAGGCGGCGGACGGAGCCGCAACGTTGGCGCGAGCCACGATACGACCCTCTCGACGATGCTCGCGAAGAAATTTGCGGTTCCCTAATTTTTGTTAAGACGCCGTCGAAAACCGTCGGGCAGCGACGACTAGGGCAACGTCGCGATCACGTCTTCCAATTGCGGAAGTCCGCCGGCGAAGTAATGATCGGTGGCTTCGATAGCGATCAACTGTTTCGGATCGGGCAAGCCGGCGACCACCGCTTCGAGTTCCGGCAGCGGGCCGAACTCGTCGTTGGTACTCTGCACGAAGTAGCGCGGAATGACACAGCCTTCGAGGTACGATCGGTCCTTGTAGATCGTCGGAAATCCGACCGCGATCAGGCGGCGCGGATAGCCCAGTTGGCAGCCCAGACGCAGCGTGATGCGCGATCCAAATGAAAATCCCGCAATCGTTACCGGCAACGTGGGATAGCGGCTCAACAGGAACGACAACGCGGCGCGCGCGTCTTCCATTTCGCCTTCGCCGTGATCGTACACGCCGTGGCTGAGGTTCACGCCGCGATAGTTGAACCGCAGCACGACGCAACCGGCGCGGCGCAGACCTTTGGCCGTGCGATACACGACCTTGTTATGCATCGTGCCGCCGTGCTGGGGATGCGGGTGGCATACCAGCGCGGCTTCGACAGGGTCGCGATCCTCGGGTTCTTCCAGGATCGCTTCCAGACGCCCGGCGGGACCGTTGACGAATAGCGATTCAATACGCCGTGGCACGAGGCTAGCTGGACCTGTAGTTGGTGAACTGCATGTCGATGCCGAAGTCCTGCTGGCGCAGCAGCGCGATGACGTCCTGCAGCGTGTCGCGATCCTTGCCGGAGACGCGCACGTAGTCACCCTGGATCGACGCTTGGGCCTTCTTCTTGCTGTCCTTGATGACGCGGACGATCTCTTTGCACTTTTCGGTGCTGATGCCCTGCTGCAGCGTGATTTCCTGGCGAACGGTGGAGTTGGCGGCAGGCTCGATCGTCCCGTAGGAAAGTCCTTTGAGCGGCACTTTGCGCTTCACCAGCTTGCTTTCGAGGATGTCGCGAACCGCGCCCACGGTGTATTCGTCGGCGCTTTGCAACGTGATCTTGTGATCCTTCTCGTTGAGCTGGATGTCGGACTTGGAGTCCTTCAGGTCGTAACGCTGTCCAATTTCCTTGGACGCCTGTTGAATGGCGTTGACGACTTCGGGCATTTCGATTTTCGAAACGATGTCAAATGAATTTTCGGCGGCAGCCATATCGATTTTAGTTAATGTCCTAAAGCTAGCAAAACACGCTCGGTGATTTCTTTAATGAGTGCGGGCATGGCGGCGTCGAGCGCGAGTGTAACGGCGGCTTCGACGCGTTCGGGGTCCACGTGCGGCTTCGCCGGAACGGCGGCGGCCGGCGCTTGCGGAGGCTCGGGCGCGGGTTGCGCATCGAGGATCTGGTCGCCAAACAGACCGCGGGCAAGCTGCGCTTCCTGCACCAGCGCGTGAACGGTTTTGGCGACCGCGGAGGCTTCGAAGGGCTTCTTGATCAGCCCGTCGCTACCGCAACGGCGAACCTCTTCCTCGTCCACCGGTTCGAGCAAACCCGCCAGCAGGACGACTCGCGCATGCTGGTGGCGAGGCGTCGACTTCACATAGCGACAGATCTCATAGCCGCTGTGCTTGGGCAGGTAAACGTCGACGAGGATCACGTCGGGGTCGACGTCGGCAAGGCGCAGCAGCGCGGTTTCGCCGTCGGTGACGCTGGCCACCTCGTACCCTTCTTCGCGCAGAATCATTTCCCCCATGCGCTGGGCATGGGGGCTGTCGTCGGCGAGAAGTATGCGGGTCACTTGGAGGTTGCGGCGCTCTTCTTCGGCTTCTTTTCCTTCTTGGGCTTGCCGAACTGGCGATTGGTCGGCAGCGGTTCGTTGGAAGTGGCGGCGGCGGGAGCAGCGGCAGCAGGGGCGGCGGCTGTCGTACCTTCCGCGGCAGTTCCGGCACCCGTGGTGGTGCTGGGCGGATTCATGCGCGCGTCAGGCTGCTTATCGAGAGCCGTCGTATCAGCGGCTCCAGCGCCACCAGCGCCGATCGTGACATCGGTGAAGCCGGGACCTTGCGCGTCGGTCGGAATCGGCACGCTAACCGGGATGCCGGTACGCAGACTGGTCATCGCCGGGGAACCCGACTTGGCGGCGGAACTCATGTCCGGTCCGCGAGCCATGAAGCCCAGCGTCTTGCGCATCATGGTGGGCTTGGTGAAGTTTTCCTTCTCGTACTGCATGCGGGCGACGGCCACCGGGTCAGCTTCCGGAATTTCGCCTTCGAGTTCCTGCAGCTTCTTCTTGGCGTCGCTGGCGTAATCGGATAGCGGATAGGCGCGAACGATTTTCTGATAGGACGCGATGGCCTGCGGCTTGAAGCGGTTGCCCATGCGCGAGTAGGAATCGCCCTGCATCCACAGCGCCTCGTCGGCTTCGCTGTAGAGAGGATATTGGGTCACCAGTCCGCTGAGGCGATTGGCCGCGGCCGGATGGCTGCCCTTGCGATGGTAGAACGAACCGACTTTGAACTCGCTGCCGGCAATCACTTCCTGGATGTCGCGCAGCTTTTGTTCGGCGTCCGGCGCGAACTTCGAGTTCGGGAACTGCGTCAGCAGCGTGCGGCATTCCTGTTCGGCGCGCAGCGCCTGCGAGGTGTCGCGATCGATCTTTTCCATCTGCTTGACGTGGATGCCGCAGATCTTGTTCTGGGCTTCGGCGGCTTCTTCCATGGTCGGGTAGAACAGGATGAAGTCCTTGTATTCGGCTTCGGCCTGCGCAAGACCGTGGGCGCCGCCTTCGCGGAACCAGCTGTCGGCCACGGCCAGCTTGGCCTTGGCCAGAAATTCGCTGGTGTCGTAGGTATTGATCAGCGTGTTGAGCGTGATGCGGGCCACTTCATAGCGCCCTTTTTCGATGTCGCGAACCGCTTTGTCAAACAGCACTTTGTCAGGCTGCTGCGTGTCCTTCGTGATCGGATTCTCGTACTTCTTGCGCCGGAAGCAGCCCGACGACGGCAGGAGCAAACCCGCCGCGACAAGCGCCATCAACGAACGCGTAATCCAATTTCGATTCATAAGCCTCATTTTTTATACCGCTACCGTGGTGGCCGCGCGGGCCAACCGGCGCATCTCACGAACAGTGTCACCGGGGTTCACACTGTGAAACACCGACGACCCCGCTACCAGCCAATCCGCGCCGGCTTTGACGATATCGCCCAGATTCTCCAGACTCACACCGCCATCGATCTCAATCACGTATTGCAATCCACGTTCCGCGCGGATGGTGGCCAGTTGGGCGACCTTGCGCAGCGCGTTGGGAATAAATTTCTGTCCGCCAAAACCGGGGTTGACGCTCATCACCAGCACATAGTCGGCGACGTTCAGAACCTCGCTCAACGTCGCAACCGGCGTAGCCGGATTGATCACGACGCCGGCTTTTACGCCCAGGTCCTGGATCATGCGCAGGGTGCGGTCCAGGTGGCGGCAGGCTTCCTGGTGCACGCTGATCGAATAGGCGCCGGCGCGCGCAAAGATGGGCGCGAAGTAGTCCGGATCGGTAATCATCAGGTGGACGTCGAGCTTCAGGTTGGTGACGCGGCGCAGCGATTCCATGACAGGCGGACCGAGCGTGAGGTTGGGGACGAAATGCCCGTCCATCACGTCGACGTGCAGCATGGCAATACCGGCTGCTTCTACGGTTTTGACCTCTTCACCAAGCCGCGCAAAGTCCGCGGAAAGGATCGAGGGAAGGATTTCCACCTGATGCATCTGACTGATACTGGACGACCTTTGGGATGTCTTACCGATGGTAGCATTTCGTTCATGGCGGCCATACTCGAACTGCGCGGCGTTTCGAAGCACTACCCGGCCCATCGAGCCGTGCACGAGGTCTCGCTGGAGGTGGAAACCGGCGCGTTTTATTCGATTTTGGGCCCCTCAGGTTGCGGCAAGACCACGACCCTGCGCCTGATTGCGGGGTTCGAAGACCCGGACCATGGCGAGATCCTGCTGGACGGGCGGCCATTGCAGAACATCCCGCCATTCGAACGGCCGGTGAACACGGTGTTCCAGCGGTACGCGCTGTTTCCCCATCTGACGGTGCAAGGCAACGTCGAGTTCGGCCTGAAACGCCGTGGCGTGGATCACCGGGCAAAGGTCGCCGAGGCGCTGGAGATGGTGCACCTGACCGGGAAAGAACAGCGGATGCCCGCGCAGTTGTCCGGCGGCGAGCAGCAACGAGTCGCGCTGGCGAGGTCGCTGGTGCTGGAACCTCGCGTATTGCTGCTGGACGAACCGTTGTCGGCCCTGGATCCGGCGTTGCGCAAGTCGGTGCGAGCCGAATTAAAGACGCTGCAGCGCCGCACCGGCATTACCTTTGTGTTCATCACGCACGATCAAGAAGAAGCGCTGTCGTTGTCCGATCGCATCGCGGTGATGAACAAAGGCGAGGTGGAACAGATCGGGTCGCCGCAGGACATTTATCTGCGCCCGGCGACGCCGTTTGTCGCCACGTTCCTGGGCGATGTCAACTGGATCGATGCGGCGACAACGTTGGGCGTTCGGCCGGAAGCGACTTCGATTGGCCGTCAAGCGCCGGAGGTTGCCGCGGCAAGGGTCGAAAGCGGTCGAGTACGGAATAGCGTGTTCCTGGGGCACTGTTTTCACGTCGAGACGGAAACATCGCGAGGCCGCATCGTAGCGGAAGCGGCGCACGCGTACACGCCGGGCGAAGCGGTGTTTGTGTGGTGGAACGCGGCGGACGAAATGCGCTTCCATGCATAGGCTGCGCGCGTGGTTCCTGGCTCCGGCGCGCCTGGTGAACCTGGTGTGCTTCGTGCTGCCGCTGTGCATCGTGCTCGCCTACAGCTTGCTGTCGCGCGGCGTGTACGGCGGCGTCGAGCTGCCGTGGACATTCGATAATTACCGGCGATTGTTCGACCCGTTGTACGCGGGCATCTTTCTGCGGTCACTCTGGATCGCCGGATTGTCGACGGCGCTGTGCCTGGTGCTTGGATCTCCGCTCGCGTGGTTCACTGCGCGGGCCGACCGGAAGCGACGGAACCTGTATCTGAACCTCGTGATGATTCCGTTCTGGACGAGCTTTTTGGTTCGCACCTATGCGTGGATGTTCCTGCTGCGCGACACGGGGTTGATCAACACGGCGCTGATGAGCGTTGGCCTGATTTCGGAGCCTCTGCCTCTGCTGTACAACAACGGCGCAGTGATGCTGGGCCTGGTGTACGGATACCTGCCGTTCCTGGTGCTGCCGTTGTACACGTCGCTCGAAAAGATCGACCCGTCGATGCTCGAAGCCGCGTCGGACCTGGGCGCCAAGCCGTCAACCGCCTTCTGGACGGTGGTTGTACCGATGGCGAAGCCGGGCATGCGCGCGGGTTCGATCCTGGTGTTTATCTCGTGCATCGGCACGTACCTGACGCCGGATCTGCTGGGCGGTAGCAAGACGATCATGATCGGAAACGTCGTGCAGAACCAGTTCACGGCGGCGCGCGATTGGCCGTTCGGCGCGGCCTGTTCGCTGGTGTTGATGGGACTTGTCATGCTGTTTCTGCGGAGCGACGAACTGTAACCGATGCGGAACGGCAAATGGATCTCGGCTTATGCTGCGGGCGCGTACCTGTTCCTGCATCTGCCGCTGCTTGTGCTGGCGGTGTTCAGCTTCAACGCGTCGAAGTTCACGGTGTGGGAAGGGTTTTCGCTGCAGTGGTACGGGCAGATTTTCGAAAACAGCCAGTTGCTCGAATCCACCTGGAATTCGCTGCTCATCGCGCTGGCGTCAACGATGCTCGCGACGTCCATCGGGACCCTGTGCGCCTACGGCATCTGGAAACGTAAGGCTCCGGTACTGTCGGGGTCGCTGTACCTTTCGCTGGTGACGCCGGAGATCGTCACCGGCATCTCTCTGCTGGCGCTGTTCCAATGGAGCTTCCGTTTTTTGGGGTTGCAATTGGGAATGCACACGGTGATCCTGGCGCATGTGGCGTTCTGCCTGGCGTATGTCGTGATCACGGTTCTGGCCAGGCTGCGAACGTTCGACGCAGCGCTGGAGGAAGCGGCGCTGGACCTCGGCGCGACGCCATGGCAGGCGTTCCGGCTGGTGACGTTGCCGGCGATCCTGCCCGGCGTGATCGCTGCGGCATTGCTGGCGTTTACCGTGTCAATCGACGACTACGTGATCACGTCGCTAGTGGCCGGCGTCGATTCGGAGACCTTGCCGATGGTGGTTTATCAGATGGCCCGGCGAGGCGTATCGCCGGTGGTGAACGCGATTTCAACGCTGATCGTTCTGGGGCTGGGAGTTCTGATTCTGATCTCCGAAAGGCTGCAGCGATGAACCGCCGATTGTTCCTGTTATCGGTTCCCGGAGCGCTGGCGGGCTGCATGCGGTCGCGGACAAAACGCCTGAACGTCATGAACTGGGGCGACTACATCGGCGCGACGACGATTCGCGATTTCGAACGTGAGTTCCAGGTGAAGGTCCGCTACGGGACGTATGACAACAACGAGGAACTGTTCGGCAAAGTGATGGGCGGCAACTCCGGTTGGGACGTCGTGTTCCCTACCCAGAACCGCGTGGACCCGATGCGGCAACTGGGCCTGCTAGCGCCTTTGGACCATACGAGGCTGCCGTCGCTGAACAATCTGTTTCCGCGTTTTCAAAAGCCTTTGTGGGATTCGTCGCTCGATTGGTGCGTGCCGTACATGTGGACGACGAGCGGCATCGCCTACAACGCGAGGCTGTATCATGCGGCGCCCGAATCGTGGAAGGATTTGTGGGACGAACGCGCGCGCGGCAAGCTGACCATGCTCGACGATGTGGACGATGTGTTCGGCGCGGCGCTGGCCAAGCTCGGGTATCCGTACAATTCAGCGAACCCGGATCATCTGCGTCATGCGCAGCGCGAGATTGTGGCGCAAAAGCCGCTGGTGCGGGCGTACATCAGCACCGAGGCTCGCGACCAGATGGTGGCGGGCGACGTACTCATCGCGCAGACGTTCGCGACCACGGCGCAGTTGGCGATTGACGGCAACGCGGATGTCGTCTACCGGCATCCGAAGGACCCGTTCGCGGTGTACTGCGATTGCGGCGTGATCCTGCGCGAGTCCACACGTACGGAGTTGGCGCACGAGTTCCTGAACTACACGCTGCGGCCGGATGTCAGCGCGGGGATCGCGCAGACGATCCGCACGGCGACGCCGAATCAAAAGGCGTTCGAGTTGCTATCTGCGACGGCGCGAGCGAATGCAACGCTGTATCCGCCGGCTGAGGTCCTGGACCGCGCGGAGTGGCCTCTGCCGCTGCCGCCGGAGATTGTGCGGTTGCGGGATCGGCTGTGGACGGAAGTGAAGGCGGGCTAGATCGGGATCAACTCAATGTCCGGCGCCAGGTGGTGTAGATCATCCGGGTCGCTTGTGGCAATCGCTTGGCCTTCCTTTAAAGCGCACAGCGCGACGTGTGCGTCCGCAATGTCTTTGGTGCCAGTGGCGGCCAAAATCTTGCCCACCTGCGAAGCATCTTCCTCAGAAAGCGGCACAACGACGGTATAGCGTCGTTTTAGCAGCGTAGACAAATTGGCTTGACGTTTCCGGTCGCGGAACGCCTGCGCAAGGGCCGTCGCGGGAACCGTGATCTGCCAGCCGTTTTTCACGGCGCGCGTGAGCAAGATAGTTACCCCGCGATTTCCGCGGTCTAAGCCAATCAGTGCTCCAGCGTCAAACGTATACCCGTTCAAGCGGCGGTTCGTTTCCGTGAGGACTTACGCCGCCCGCCCGACGTCGCAAGCGCATCTGCCCACGCCTCTTCCTTTGCGGTAATGGGACCACTGGTCTTCATCAAAATGTCATTGAGCCTCTCGTCAAAGAGACGATCCTCTTCGAGAGCGGCGGAAACTGCCTTTTTGACGAAAGACGAAACAGACCCACCCGACGCGATGGCAAGGCGTATTCGCTCAACTTGCGCTTTCGGCAATGTGATGGTGATCTTTTGCGTCGCCATACCACTCACCATACCATTAAATATTGCCCTTTTTGATCTGCTCCGCCATGTAATCCGTACCCCGCCACGCCAGCGCGAGGATCGTCAACGTCGGGTTCTTTTCCGACGCCGTCGTGAAGATCGACCCGTCCACCACGAAGCAGTTCTTGACCTCGTGCATCTGGCCGAACTCGTTTACCGCGCTTCGCTTTGGGTCCGCGCCCATGCGGCAGGTGCCGTGCTCGTGGATCGCGCTGCCTAGCGTGTCGATCCAGCCTCGCTCAAACGGCAGGATCTCCGCTTTGGCCGACTTCAGGATGCTCTCCGCCGTGTCGTACATGTCCACCAGCATCTTCCGTTCGTTGTCGCCGATGTTGTAGCGGAGGCGCGCCACCGGGACGCCGTACGCATCGTTCGCCGTACCTTCCACGGTCACGCGGTTTTCCTTACGAGGCAACACCTCGCCGTAGGGATGAATCGCCACCAGAGCCGGAAAACGCTTTTTGATTTCCGACTTCAGGTCCGAGCCGAAACCCGGCAGGGTTTTGGCCCAGAAGCCGACGCCGGGCTGCGCGCCGGTGTTCCAGAACTGCGCCCCGTAACCTCGCAGGTAATCGCGCTTGCCGGGTTGACGGTGGTTGAAGCGAGGCATGTAGATATGCTCGCCGCCGATGCCGTCGTCGTTCTGCGTCTTGCCGCCTTTCAACTCCGGCAGGAACCCGTACATGTGGAAGCGAACCTGTTCGGTCAGGTAACGGCCGATGACGTCGTTGGAATTGCCGATTCCGTTGGGGAACTTGGACGATTTCGAGTTCAGCAGGATGCGCGTGGAATCGATGCAGGAGGCCGCTACGACGACGCGACGGGCGTGCACAATGCGTTCCTGCTTCGTGTGACGGTCGAAGTACTGCACGCCGTTCGCAAGGCCTTTGCCATCCACAAGTACACGAGCCGCCACGGCGTTGTCGATGATCTCGAGGCGCTTGGTCAGGAACGCCGGTTCGAGCAGATAGTCCGACGAGTTGAAGAACGCGCCGATGTCGCAACCGCGGCCGCAGGCGCCGCAGAAGTGGCACTTGGCGCGGCCGTTGTGATCTTTGGTGAGCACAGCGCG
>JAFDVT010000019.1 GCA_018268875.1 Acidobacteriota bacterium | reverse complement strand
TTCTTTTTGAGCGGCGGAGTGTCCGGGGCGACGTTGGGCACCACCACCATATAGGCGGCGTCCTGCACCAGCATCCCGGTGTAGCGATGGTCCGGATGATAGTCGTTTGGCCGGGGACCGATCACTACGTCAGCGTTCCATTCGCGGATTTTGCGGATGAGTTGGAGACGGGCATTGAGCGACGGCAAAAGTTCGCCGTCGTGGTTGTCGAGCACCTCATATTCGATACCGAGGCGCCTGCCGGATTCCTGCGCTTCGGCCCGGCGCCGCCTGGCGAGGGCGCCTCCGCCCATCGACTGGTGGCCGGCATCGCCGTTGGTCACCGAGATGAATTTCACCTTGTGGCCCATGGAAGCCAGCTTGGCGGCGGATCCGCCAAAACCAATGTCGCAATCGTCCGGATGGGCGCCGATGACGATTATTCGGGTTTCGGCGAAAACGGCCGATCCGACGATAGCAGCGGCGGCCAGAAGTTTGGTCTGCAAGGTCACGGGAACTCCTTTCGGGACAGGGTAGCACGCGGGAAACTGTGGCGATTCCGCCACGGACACGCGTTTGGGGGTGTGTCTTTTTCGCTACACCAATTGCGCAGCAAGTCCTTTTAAATCAAAAGTCTAGAAATTTTGAAGGACCGTTGTTACAATGACCTTTGCGCTGCTTCTTCTATAGGAGGCTTCTGTTTGCGATTTGAGACGACCGTCCAACGTCCGGTGGAAACATCGGGTGTGGGACTCCACCACGGGGTACCTGTCAATCTTCGGATTCTGCCCGCTCCTCCCGGAACCGGAATCGTCTTTGTCCGGACGGACCTCAATAACTTCACCATTCCGGCGAGTTGGCGGTTCGTACAGAGGGTCAGTTACGCCACCAGCCTGATGCGGCGGTCGGTGCTGATTTCGACCACCGAACATCTGCTGAGCGTTTTTTATTCCACCGGGATCGACAACGCCTACATCGAGATCGACAACCTGGAAGTTCCGATTCTAGACGGCAGCGGCGAACCGTTCGTTCGTCTGCTCGAAGAAGCGGGACGACAGGTTTCGCGCAAACGCCGCCGTTACCTTCGGATTCTGCGCCCGGTTTCGGTGGAAGGCAACGGCAAGCGCATCGCCATCGAGCCCTGCGATTCGTTTGAACTGTCCTGCGACATTTTCTTCGACCATCCGTTGGTCGGCCGCCAGACCTTGGAGTTGGAAGTAACGCCCGAGAATTATTCCAAACATCTGGCGCCGGCGCGCACCTTCGGGTTTGAGTACGAGCTCGACCAGATGCGCAACATGGGTCTCATCCGGGGCGCCTCGCTCGAAAACGCGGTTTGTTTCGATTCCGAGCAGGTTCTGAACCCCGGCGGGCTTCGTTACCCCGACGAATGCTGCCGTCACAAGGCGCTGGACCTGATTGGCGACCTCGCGCTGATCGGGCGGCCGCTTTTGGGCCGTGTGATCGCGGAGCGGGCGGGGCATGCCATGCATGTCGCGCTTGTGGCCAAGATCATGTCCGATCCTTCGCTGTATGAAATCGTGACCGTGGACCAGTTGCCGGCCTCGCAGATGAGTTCGATCCGTGAGGAAGCGCCGGCTGCCACGGCCGCGCTGGCCGCCGCCACCGCGTAACACTGCTGTGGTCCGCCAGATCCCGAACCTGATTACCGGATTGCGGCTGGTGCTGTTGCCAGTGGTCTGGTATTACATCTGGCAGCGGAACTACGAGCTGGCCATTCTGGTCGGGTTCGTGGCGAGCCTCTCGGATGCGGTCGACGGCTATCTGGCACGGCGTCTGAAGGCGGAAAGCCGCTTTGGCGCGATCGCCGATCCCATTGCCGACAAGTTACTGCTGAGCGGTTCCTACGCGACCTTCGGCCTCGCGCGCGAGATTCCCTGGTGGCTGCCCACGATCGTGATCGGGCGGGACCTGCTGATCCTCGTCATCGCGGTGCTGATTCTGCGGTTTTCCAAAGTTCGCGATTTCCCGCCGTCGGCGTGGGGCAAGTTCAGCACCTTTGTACAAATCATCACCGGACTGGTGATCCTGCTGAAGCGGGCATTGGGCGGCGATATCTACTGGAATCGCATCGAGGACGTGTTCCTATGGTTTTGTGCCGCGGTTACATTGTGGAGCGGCTTCCATTACGCGTGGACGGTATGGAAGCGTTTACAGGGATTTAACGAAAACATTAAGAACTAGTCACATTGCAGTTGGGTTGCAGCTGTACATGCAAACTTGCCGCCGCCGGTTTCTCGGTCTGGCCCTTCTTACACCATTGCTGCTTTCGGCACAGGCACAGACGCTGCCGGAAAGCCACGTTCTGTTCCAGGGTGATGTTGTTCACGAAATCTGGCTGAACTTTCAACAGCCCGACTGGTATGAACAACTGGTTGCGAACTTCAATGGCAACGAGGACGACGTTCCTTACATTGAGGCGACGTTCCAATGGAACGAGTTCGCGTTCGACAAAGTCGGCGTGCGCATCAAGGGCAACTCCACGGCGCGCGTGGCGAGCCGGAAGAAGCCGTTCCGCATCAAGTTCAACGAGTACACCAAGGGACAAAAGATCAACGGTGTCGGGTCGATCAATCTGAACAACGTCAACGGCGACGCCAGCATGGTTCGCGAAAAGATGTACTTCGAACTGGCGCGGCAGGCCGGCATCAAGGCTCCGCGCATGAACTGGGCGGCGCTGTACATCAACGGGCAGTACTGGGGTTTGTACTTTCTGGGCGAAATCATCAACGACGACTTTCTGAAAGCGCACTTCGTGAAAGAGCAGCGCGACGGGTGGTTGTACAAGGCGAACATCGGCAGCACGTTCGAGGATTGGGGCACCGACAAGGACAAGTACAAGACGGTTTGGGAAAAGAAGACGTTTGAGGATGAGGACGACTGGAGCGACCTCATGAACCTGGCGACGGTTCTGAACCAGACGCCCGCCGACCAGTTGGAAGCGAAGATCAACGAAGTGCTGGACGTGGATAGCTTTCTGACCGCGATGGCGCTGGACAACATCACGGTGAACCTGGATAGCTATGTCGTGATGACGCAGAATTTTTATGTCTACCGGCGTCCCACGGATAACAAGTTCGAATGGCTGGTGTGGGATCCGAGCCTCGCGTTCGGCTCATTTTCCGGAGGCGTCACGTCGGCGCAGATGGCGACGTTGCCGCTGGAGTACACGGGCGCGATGGGTGGCGGTGGTGGACCAGTCGCCGGACGCTCGGCGGCGCGGCCATTGGCTCAGAAGCTGTGGGCCGTACCGTCGATCAAGGCGCGGTACCGCGAGATCTACAAACGGCTGGCGCTTGAAGTAT
>JAFDVT010000199.1 GCA_018268875.1 Acidobacteriota bacterium | reverse complement strand
TTTATCATCTCCGCTCCGTCCGGCTCGGGGAAGTCGACGCTCGTCAACGGGTTGATGGAGATCGACAAGAAGCTGCGTTTTTCGATTTCGTACACGACGCGGCAGCCGCGCGGCAAGGAAACGCACGGCGACCACTATTATTTTGTGACTCGCGAAGAGTTCGAACGGCGCATCGCGGCAGGCGAATTCCTGGAACATGCCGAGGTTTTTGGCAATTATTACGGCACGCACCAGAGCGAGATCGAGTTCGCCGAACGGGACGCCGTGGACCTGCTGCTCGACATCGATGTCCAGGGTGCGGCACAATTAAAAGAGAGAATCCCGGACGCCGTCTCAATTTTCGTCCTCGCTCCATCGCGGGAGATTCTGGAACGGCGGCTGCGTTCACGCGGCGAAGATTCCGAAGAAGTGGTGCGGCGGAGGCTGTTGAAGGCCGCCGATGAGATTCGCAATTACGACCGGTACGATTATGTACTGGTGAATCATGAGATTGCCGATTCCGTGGCCACTCTGGTGTCGATTGTCCGCGCCGAGCGCGTGAAGCGCATCCGGGTGGAAGACCAGATCCGCCCGATTCTCGCTGGATTCGAGAAAGGTTAGAAGTACCGAAACATGACCGAAAAGCATCTGCGCAGCAACGCGAACTTCATCATTCCGGACGACGCGGAAGCCAGCTCGTACCGCTACATCATCGTCGCCGCCAAGCGCGCGCGCCAACTGCAGGGCGGCGCCCGTTCGTTCCTGCCGACGACGTCGAAGAAGCCGACCGTTGCCGCGATGGAAGAAACGCGCCGCGGTCTGGTGAAGTACGACGACCCGCAGCGCCGCGTCCTGGTGGACGACACCGAAGACTAGCCAGCGGCTGGGTTCCCCATGCGTATCCTGCTGGGTGTTGGCGGAGGAATTGCGGCGTACAAGGCCGCACAATTGGCTCGCGCGTTGATGGAGCGGGGGGCGGCGGTGGAGACCGTCATGACCCGGTCCGCACGCGAGTTTATCCAGCCGCTGACGTTTGCCTCGCTTACGGGCAACAAAGTCATTACCGATCTTTTCGCGTCCGGTTCTTCGGACCAGGACACGCTTTCGAGCGCCATCGAACACATCCGCGCCGCCCGCGACAACGAGTTACTGCTGGTGGCGCCCTGCACGGCGGACCTGCTCGCGAAGTTCGCGCATGGCCTTGCCGACGACTTTCTTTCGACAACGTATCTCGCCTTTACCGGCAAAGTGGTGCTAGCGCCGGCGATGAACGTCAACATGTGGAACCATCCGGCCGTGCAGGCGAACCTCGCCACACTGCGGCAGCGGGCTGGGCACATCATCGTCGACCCCGACGCCGGCTACCTCGCCTGCGGGATGACCGGACCGGGGCGCCTTGCCGATCCCAAACACATTGCCGACGTCGCGGTTCAAGCCTTGCGGCGGCGTGAAGACCTTACGGGCGAAACCGTGCTGATCAGCGCGGGTCCGACGCAGGAGCCCTTGGATCCGGTTCGCTTTATCTCCAATCGTTCTTCCGGCAAGATGGGTTACGCGCTGGCCGATGCCGCCCGTGCCCGTGGCGCCCGCGTGATTTTGGTTTCGGGTCCGGTGCATTTGCCGCCACCGGCTGGCGTAGAGATGGTTCGCGTCCGAACCGCGGTCGAGATGCGCGACGCGATTATCGGTCGCTTGCCGGAGTCGACGATCATCATCAAGAGCGCGGCGGTGGCGGATTATCATGTCGCCAACGTGCCCGCGCAGAAGGTGAAGAAGACAGCCGCCAAGGTGTCGATCGACCTCGACCCCACGCCGGATATCCTGGCCGAATGCGGACGTATCAAGGGCGACCGGATTCTGATCGGGTTCGCGGCGGAAACGCAGAACATGATGCAGGAAGCGCGGCGGAAGATGGAAGTAAAGAACTGCGACATGGTGGTCGGCAACCTGGTGTCGCAGGAAGGCATCGGGTTCGAGTCCGACAACAACGCCGTAACGTTGATTCTGCGTAGCGGCGAAGTGGAAAAGATCGCCGAAGCGCCAAAGCGCGAGATCGCCGACCGGATTCTGGACCAGATTACGAAGCTGCGGCTGGCGGCGGCTGTGCATGAGTAAGCAGGACGCCGTCCGGCAATACCTGGAATTTTATAAAGACCTTGGCGTGAAGGAACTGTACCGGCGGAACGCGCCACCGGCAGCCGTGGTTCCTGACATCGCCGCTCCTCCTCCGCCTCCCCCTCAACCTGCCGCTGTGAAACCCATCATTACCCTGCCCTCTCTGGAACCTGAGAACGATTCGCTGGACGCGATTCGCGCCGACATCGGAGCCGACTGCAAGCGCTGCCGCCTGTGCGAACAGCGGAACAAGATCGTGTTCGGGTCCGGCAACGAGAATGCGCGACTGGTGTTTGTTGGCGAAGGTCCGGGCGCGGACGAAGACGCGCAGGGAGTGCCGTTTGTGGGCCGCGCCGGCCAACTGCTGACGCAGATGATTGACGGTACGGCGGCGAAGGAAGGCATCGGGATCACCCGGGCCGATGTGTACATCTGCAATGTCGTCAAATGCCGTCCGCCGGAGAATCGCACGCCGCTGCCGGACGAGATGGAAATTTGCGGCCAGTTCCTGTTCCGGCAGTTGATGGCCATCAAACCGAAGGCGATTTGCGCATTGGGTTCG
>JAFDVT010000198.1 GCA_018268875.1 Acidobacteriota bacterium | reverse complement strand
GTCGATGACGATGTGCGTGTTGTTGGTGGCGAAAAGATTGATCGCGGCGTCGATGCCCGCGGGAACAATCGCCGCGTTGGCCTTGATGCGGCCGTCGAGCGAGTTCAGCACGGAGGTTAACGGTTGCGCCTGTCCGGCGGGCCACGCCGTGATGTAGCCAAGCGGTTCGCTAGGCACCACGGTGATGTTCAGCGAATAGGCGGCGGGCACAGCCGGCGCGATGCAGGAATGCGCGCGCAGCGGGAACGTTCGCGAACTTTGCGCGGCGACGATCGGACCTCCGAACGCGCCCACGGCATTGCGAGTGTCCACCAACCGGCACGGCGCGATGGGCACAAACAGCAGGCCGGAGGTCGAATTCGTTGTGCCTCCCGCCGTGGTGAAACTCCAGATGGCCGAGGGCGTCGAGCCCGATCCGTTGCGCGCCACCACCTGCCAGTAATACCGTGTGCCCGCGGCTAAGCCGCTGAAATTCGCAGCGGCGGACGTGGTCGTCGTGTAGAACGAGGGCGGCGAGGTCACGCCCAGAAAGACGTCGTAGCCCGTGGCGTTCGAGGCCGCGGACCAACTCAGCGCGCCTCCGGTCGCGACGCTGGCGGTGCCATCGGCGGGGCTGGGATTCGAGGCCGCCCCAGGCAGGTTCGGGGCCGCGGTGGTCACCACCACCTGGAACGACGCCGCGCCGGAAAAACTTTCGCCGTAGCTCGAAGACGCTGCCGCCACCGGCACCGTGATGGTTCCGTTCGACGAGGCGGTGAGCGACGTGTTCGCCGTCGCCGATGACCCCGCCGCGATCGAGCCCAGGCTGAAGACCGCGTTACCAGTCACGCCGCTCGGCAGCGACAGCGTCAACGTGACGCCCAGCGCCGGGACGCCGCCGCTGTTGGTAACCGTGCAGGAGCCCGCAAACGCCATGTTCGTACCCGCCGTCGAAGGCTGCGTGCAGGACACAGTCAAGGTCGGGGGATTTACTTTATTCATGGCGCGCGAGAACGCGATGCCGTAAAACTCGGCGCTCGCATTGCCGGCCACCGTGTCCACCTTGACCACCGCGTCGCCCGGCGCGCTGATGTTCAGCCGTTCGACGTTCTGGATCGTGGTGTTCGACATGCCAAGCTGCGTGCCGTTCGAACGGTCGTAGGCGTACAGATCGAGATTGTTGAACCGCAGGTTGAACTGCTGCCCGTCGACGTGGCGGTTCCAGGTGAGCGTCGCTTTCAAAAGGCCGGAACCAGGGATTGTGTACAGCTGAAAACCCGTTTTCGCCACAAGCTGGCTGTCCACATAGGTGCGCTGCGCAAAGCTCGTCGCGAGGTTCACATAGCCCCAGCCGCGGTCCGCGGCCCAGTCCGCTTCGTCGGGCGAATTCAGGATCAGCGCCTTCACCTGCAAAGGATCGGTGATGCCCGCCTGGCGAATCAGCGCCGCGCCGGCCGCGATGTGCGGCGTGGCCATGCTGGTGCCGGTTTTGAGCAGAAAGTCGTCGGAGGTGGCAGGCGTCGCATCCCAGTTGTAGGCCGTCGAAAGAATGTTCGTGCCCGGCGCGGCGATGTCGGGCTTCCAGCGCCCGTTGAGCGTAGGCCCACGGCTGCTGTTCACTTGGATTTCCTTGCCAGCGCCGCTATTCCAGTTGGCGACGCCGACCACGTTGTAGGCCACCGCCGGCGAGTTCACCGCGTTGGCCGTCGTGCCTGTATTGCCGGCGGCGACCGCGATAAAAATGTCGTTGACGTCCGAAATCTGGTCCACCACTTCGGCGAAATAATCCGCGTCTTCATTGGCGTTGAGCGCCGTTCCGAAGCTGAGATTGATCACCGGAATGGCAAGCGTCGCGGCGGCATCCAGAGCGTCCACCAGGTCCCGGTCATCCGCGCGAGCCCCGCCGTCGCAGTTGGACGCGATGACGTAGCCGGCCTTGTAGTTGTACAGCGTTCCCAGTCCCTTGGCGACACCCAGAAAGTTGGTGTAGCCCGTGGAACCCTGGCTCATCAGGATGCCCGCGATGTGGGTCCCGTGGCCGTTCAGATCGGACGTCGTCGCATCGTCCTGATAGCAGGAATCGGTGGCGCCATAGGTCAGGAAACGTTGGCTGATAATCGTCTTGCCGGCAAAGGCCGGATGATTCGTTTTCACCCCGGTGTCCAACAGCGCGATGGACTGTCCCCCGCCCGTAAAACCTCCGCCCCAGAACGCCGTGGCGCCCATGGTGCCGGGCGTCGTGTCGAGCGACGCAAGCGTCCGCCGCCGGGCCGGGAAAATCCGCGCGACCTCCGGGTCTTCGGCAAGCGCCGCCAACGCCGCGAGCGGCACTTCCGCGGTGACCATGTTGATTGCCACGTAACGTCCGCCGCGTATCGAACCCGCCGATTGCAACTTGCCAAGCAGACGGTCCTGCGCGGGCCGCACCGCCTGTTCGATGCCCTCGCGCAGACGCGCCCGGAACACCGATTCCGCGCCCAACGACCGGTCCCGCAACGCTTCCATCCGCAGCCCATCGGCGACTGCCCGCTGCGGCTGATCCGCCAGCACGATGAAGACGGGCACGCGCGCGCCGGCGCCACCGGTGCCCGCG
>JAFDVT010000197.1 GCA_018268875.1 Acidobacteriota bacterium | reverse complement strand
GTCGGATCGAGAAATGGCTTACTGAGCCAAAGAAACATCAACTGATTGTGCAGTGGCTGCGACTTGCGATGGCGGTCGAGGTACGCGGCCAGGTCGCGGATTTGGGTGGCCACGCGCTTGCGGTATTCCGGAGGGGCGTTCTGGACGGCGGCGGCGGCCAGGATCGCGCCGAAAAACTTCGATTCGGGACCTTCCCAGGGCTCGAGTTGCAGGCTGAACCAGGGAAACGCGCCGTCTTTCGGATCCTGATAGCGCCACATACGGTCGAGGGCCGCCGTGTCGCCGGGCAGGAGGAACGCGGCTATGACGGCCTCGACAGAACTGCTCTGCGACGCGAGCGGTTCCTTTTTGAAGGCCGTGAACATGTGCCCGCCTTCCGGGTTGCGGAGGCGGAAGCGGAGGCCGTTGGGGATTTCCTGTTCGTAAGCCGTGGGACTGCGGCCTTCATGCAAGGTTTTGCGAAGGGCGGGCCGCGCCAGGGCGTACAGAAGTTGACCGTGGCAAGAGGCGCAGGTGCCTCCGGGGGCGGCGGCCGGCTTGTAGGCCAGCCATTCCTTGGCGCGCTGGTCCATGTAACGGGCGGCGGCCTGGGGGTTCCAGGTCTCGGCGGCGACCATCAACAGGAGACAAAGCATGCTTTGTCTATTAGAGTAATGCGGTGGCGGCCTCGGTGACGGCGTTCCAGGTGGCGTCGACGTCGTCGCGGGTGGTCTTGATGTCGCCGATGGCGATGCGGAAGTAGGTCTTGCCGTTCAGCGCGGTGGGCGAGACAAAGGCCGTTCCGGACTTGTTGACGCGATCGATCAACGCGAACGTCTTTTCGTCCGGACCCTTTAAACGCAGGCAGACGAGCGAGAACGGGATGGGCGCGCCGATGTCGAAACGTCCGTCGAGCAGGGCGCGGTCGCCGAGTTCGCGGGCCCATTGGCAATGCTCGCGAATCATGGCGGCGAGGGCTTCGCGTCCGAAGTAACGCATGATGAACCACAGCTTCAACGAGCGGAAGCGGCGGCCGAGTTGGACGCCGTAATCCATGTAATTGACGACCTTCGAATCCTCGGCGGTGACGAGATAGTCCGGGATCAACGAATAGGCGCGGCGAAGGATGTCCGGGTGGCGCGTGTAGAAGACCGAAAGGTCGACGGGCGTGGCGAACCACTTGTGCGGATTGATGACGATGGAATCCGCGAGTTCCCAACCGTCGAACAACGGGCGGAACTCGTCGCAGATGGCGGCGGGACCGGCGTAGGCGGCGTCAACATGCAGCCACATGCCGTATTCCTGAGCAATTTGGGCGATTTCGGCCGTGGGGTCGCAGGCGGAGGTCGCGGTCGTGCCGATGGCGGAGACGACGCAGAAGGGCTTCTTTCTGGCGGCAACGTCCTGTTCCACCATATTTCGAAGCACGTCGGCGCGCATGCGGAATTCGAGGTCCATGGGGACTTTGCGAACGTTGTTCTGGCCGATGCCGATGCCGATGGCGCCCTTTTCGTTGGACGAATGGGCGTGTTCGGAGCAGTACATCACAAGATTCGGCGTGGAGCCTTCGGTGCGGGAACTGGGGTCGGCGCGTTCGCGGGCGGCGGCGATGGCATGCATCGTGGAAATCGACGCCGTGTCGTAGATGATGCCGAATTGCTTTTCGGGCAGACCGAGCCACTGGCGGAACCAGTCCAGCGTGACTTGTTCGAGTTCGGTGGCGGCGGGCGAGGACTTCCACAACATGCCGTTGATGTTGAGGGCGGCCATCCACATCTCCGCCAGGATGCCGGGCGCGGATGCGGAGTTGGCGAAGTAGGCGTGGAAGCGGGGATGGTTCCAGTGGGTGACGGCGGGCAGGATATGGCGTTCGAAATCGGCGAAGATGGCGTCCATCGATTCGCCGTGTTCGGGACCTGAGGCGGGAAGGTCCGCCGTCAGGTCACCGGGTTCGACTTTGGGTACGACGGGGTATTGGCGGATGTCGCGCAGGTAGTCCGCGATCTGGTCCACGGCCTTGTGGGCGTGTTCGCGGAACTCGTCGGGACTCATGTCGCGAGGCATCGTCGATTAGGCCTTGGTGTCTTCGAGCATAGCGGGCATCCAGTCGCGAAGCCAGGCGTGGAAGTCCGCGATCTGCTTTTGCATGGCCGGGCCGATCGGGATGGAATGCTCTTCGGCGCGCAGACCTCGCGCCTTGACGGTTTCCTTTACGCCAATGGGCGCGGGCATCGCGTCGATGCGGGCGATGTAGGCCTGCAGGTGCGCTTCGAGCTTTTCTGCCTTGGCGGTGTTGCCTCCGGTGATGGCCTTGTCGAGGCTCACCATCAGTTCCGGGAGACCGCAGGAGACGCCGGAGACGACGCCGTCGGCGCCGCGCATACGCATCTTGGTGAAGACGACGTCGTTGCCTACGAAGACGGCGGTGTGGTCGTTCTTATAGGGCAGGATGCGGTCCAGGTATTCGGGCTTGCCGCTCGAATCCTTGATGCCGGCAAAGCGTCCGGTGTCGAGCAGGCGGCAGGCGGTTTCGGCATCGAGCGGGGTGGTGAAAAACGGGATGTTGTACAGGTACAGCGGGAAGTCCCGGAAATCGTCACCGAACTGGCGGAAGTAGTCGAAAAGCTGGTCCTGCGAGTAGCGGAAGTAATAGGGCGGCATCAGGACAACGCCGGCGGCTCCGGCATCGCGCGCGGCGTTGGCGAGTTGAATCGCCCCGTCGTAACAGGAATGCGAGGCGTTGACGAGCACGGGTACGGACGCGGCCTTGATGACGTCGCGCAGGTAGGCGATGCGCTGTTCGATGGTGTAGTGCGGGAATTCGCCAGTGGAGCCCATGAGCAGCAGGCCGTTGACGCCACGGGCGCTGAACCATTGGACGAGATCGAGCGCGGCGGGTACATCGATGGCCACGGCTCCGGGGACACGCGGGGTTACCGCGGCAACATAGATACCAGTCGGTTTCATTTTTGGGGAAAAGGTGTGTCTGTTTACTATAGCTGGACGCCAATGACGAATCAGGAAATGATGCCTTTGCGTACGGCGTACAGAATGAGTTCGGGCACCGTGTGCAGGTTGAGTTTTTGCAGGATGCGGGCGCGGTGGGTTTCGACGGTGTGGAGGCTGAGGTTCAGGATGGCGGCGATTTCCTTGTTGGCCTTGCCTTCGGCGATCAGTTGCAGGATTTCACGTTCGCGGGCGCTGAGCAGGTCGTAGGAATCCTCGACGCCGCGGTCGCGCAGGTTGCGAACGTAGTCTTCGAGCAAGGTACGGCTGACGGCGGGACTAAAAAAGGACTTCCCTTCCCGGACAGAGCGCACCGCTTGGATGAGGTCGGCGTCGGCGGAGTCTTTCAGCAGGTACGCTTTGGCCCCGGCTTTGAGTGCGCGCATGATGTACGCCTCGTCGGAGTTCATGCTGAGCACGACGACGGCGGTTTGCGGGTGTTCGGCAGCGATCTGGCGGGTCGCGTCGATGCCGTTGAGGTTGGGCATGGCGATGTCCATCACGACGACGTCCGGATGCAGCGTGGCGGTCATCTGAACGGCGGCGCGGCCGTCCGGGGCGTCGCCCACCACTTCGAAATCGGGCTGCTTTTCGAGGATCATGCGGAGGCCGGAGCGCATGATGGCGTGGTCGTCGGCGATGAGGATGCGGGTTGTGGTGGTCGTCATGCGAAGGGGATGTCGATGGTGAGGACCGAGCCTTGGCCGGGGGCCGATGTAATTTGCAGATTGCCGTTGAGGCCGCCGACGCGTTCCTGCATGCCGAGCAGACCGAGGCCCTTGGTTTTCGCGGGGTCGAACCCTTTTCCATTGTCCCGCACGACGATGCGGAGGCTGTTGCCGGCGCGGCGCAGGATGGCGATTTCCGCTTCGGTGGCTTCGGAATGCCGGGCGATGTTGCGAAGGGCCTCCTGCACGAGACGGTAGGCCGTGGTGCGGACGTCGTCGGACAACTCGATGTCGTCGAGGCCGCCGGTGTCGACGCGCGTTTGGATGCCGTGGCGGCGTTGGATTTCGCGAGCCTCCCAGTTAAGCGCGGGGATGAGTCCCAGGTCGTCGAGCATGGAAGGGCGAAGGAGCAGACTCATGTCGCGGACGGCGCGGAGGGTGGATTCGCCTAGAGCGACCGCGGAGCGAAGGCGTTCGTCGAGGTCCGGCGCGGGTTCAGACTTGCGGGCCTGCCCGAGGTCCATCAATAGAGCTCCGACGGACTGCGCGACCTCGTCGTGAAGCTCGCGAGAGAGGCTGCGGCGTTCCTGTTCCTGCACTTCGATGAGGCGCCGGGAAAGGGATTCGAGTTGCGCGGCGGCTTCGATGGATTCGGCATAGCGGGCGCGGGCTTCGGCCTCGAGACGCATGAGGTACCGCCAGGTGAGAACCGCCAGGCCGAGGCCGAGCAGGAGACTGACGGCGATGGCGATGAGCAGACTGCGGTGGAGGCCATCGAGGAGTTCGCCGGATTCGCGGACGCGTTCGCGCATGTCGAGTTGGTCCTGCGTGCGGATCTGGTCGATGGTGGCGAGGAAGTTGACGCGAAGGGGGCCGAGTTGCCGGTCGAGGAGGCCATAACCGGATTCGCGGCGCTGGGCTTCGGACATCGCAAAGGCTTCCTGGGCGACGTTCCAATACGCATCGAAGTCCGATTGCAGGTGTGCGGCAAGCGGTTGGCGAGCGGCGGTGGCGGCCTGGCGGTACTGCGCGAGGGCGGTGTTGGCGCGGGCCCAGAGGTCACGGGCTTGTTCGGCGTGGCGGGGAAGCGCCGCGGGGTCGGGATCGATGAGGTAGTTGCGGAGTCGCGCGCTGGCCGTGTAGGCGGCGCCGCGAACGGTCTCCAAACGGTCGTGCCGGAGGATGTACTGGCGGGTGGTCTCACTCTCCGTCTGGCGGACGCGGGCAAGAGCAGAAGTCGCGTAGACGCCAAGAAAGGCAAGCAGGGCGATGAGTCCGCCGAAGCCGAACAGCAGCGCCAGACGGATGTTTCCCGAGAGTTGGCGGCGCAGGTTCAGATTCATGATTCATGCCAAAACTTAGCATCATTCATGGAGCAGGCGGCGGAGCCAATTGGCGGGGGAAGGCAGTTGCGCGCCGGGTAATGCGGTGGCGAGCGAACCGGCGAGATCCTGGCGGGAGATGGGACGGCGAAGGATGGACGAGGCGCCGCGTTTGAGCCATTCGCTCCAACGGGCGGCGTCGTAACCGGTGGCGATGATAATACACGGAACTGTACCCGCGGCCAGTTCGGAGGCTTGCGCCGCGGGCATGGTGTCGGCGTCGTAGAGGATGGCGTCCGCCGAATTCGGGTCCGAATCCGAAAGCGCCCGAAAACCGCAGTTCCGTACCGCATCCACGAGGCTGCCGGGCTGAGCCGAAATTACGAGCACAAGTGGTTCCATTGCAGTCAGCGGCATGAACAGAATAGCCTCGGACGGCGGTCGCGCCCATCCTGTTGAGGCTGTATTCGAGGGATTTGCGGACACTACACGGAACGGCGGTTGAGGTTCCAACTGGACGATTTTGGCGTCCCGACCCGATAGGACGGTTGGCGCGGAACGGCTAGCGTGGAATTATGGGGTTCCGCCCGGCGGTTTTCATTGGGATTTTTGTGCTGTTTTCGGCGGCCTGCGGGCATCGCGCCGCGGAAGAAGAGGGCGGCCCCGTCGAGGCCGCGGGAAAGTCCCAAGACAACCGGATCACCGTGGCGACGAGCGTGGCCGCGCGGCGCGACCTGTCGAAAAGCCTGACGTTGACCGGCGAATTGATTCCTTTTCAGGAAGTGGAAGTGATGGCCAAGGTGGCCGGCTATGTCCAACGCATCGCGGTGGACGTGGGCGACACGCTGCGGCAGGGTCAACTGATCGCGTCCCTCGAAGTTCCCGAAATGAAAGACGACGTCACGCGCGCCTCGGCCAGCTACCAGCGATTTCAGGCGGAAGTGACGCGGGCGCGGCGCGAGGTGCAGCGGGCCAAGGCGCAACAGCGGATGACGAAGCTGACCTACGACCGTCTGGCCGACGTCGCCAAGGCGCAGCCTGGACTTGTGGCGCAGCAGGAAGTGGACGATGCGCTGGGCCGCAATCAGATCGCCGAGGCGCAGGTGGCGGCGGCGGAATCGGCGCTGGCAGTGTCCGAAGAACAGATCAAAGTAACGGAAGCCGAACGGTCCAAGGCGGAGACGCTGATGCGGTACACGCAGGTGACCGCTCCGTTCGACGGCGTGGTGACGAAGCGGTACGCGAACAACGGCGCCATGATCCAGTCCGGCGTGGGTTCGCAAACGCAGGCGATGCCATTGATCCGGCTGTCGCAACATTCGCGGTTGCGGTTGATTCTGCCGGTGCCGGAGTCGGCGGCGGGCCTGATCGAACGCGGATCGACGGTGGAGGTGATGGTGCCATCGTTGAACCGCACGTTCGCCGGCACGGTGACGCGCACCACCAATCAGGTGGATACGACAACCCGCACCATGCATACGGAACTGGACATCCCGAACCCGAAGGGAACGCTGATTCCAGGCATGTACGCGGAGGTTTCGCTGGTGTTGGCGGGAAGTACAAACACGTTGTCGGTTCCCTTGAACGCAATCATGGGTACCGAACTGAAGAAGTCGGTGTTTGTCGTAAACCCGCAGGGCGTTGTGGAAAGCCGCCCGGTGACAACCGGGGTGGAGACGGCCGATTTTGTCGAGATTCGCAAGGGAGTTCGCGAAGGCGAACAGGTTGTGGTGGGCGGCCGGAGCCAGTTGCGCGCGGGCCAGAACGTACACACGAAGGTGATGCCGTAGCTTATGCCGCGTTTTGCGATCCGCACTCCGTTCTTCATTATCGTGATGTGCCTGGCGATAGCGGTGCTGGGCGTCAACGCGATCACCAAGATGCCGGTGGACATGTTCCCCGCGATGAACATTCCGGTTGTGGTGGTGGCGACTTTCTATACGGGCATGCCGCCCGAGCAGATCGAAACGACCATTACAAGCCGCTTTGAACGGTTTTTTACGCTGGGTTCGGGCATCGACAGGATCGAGTCCCGATCGTTGCCCGGCGTGAGCATCATCAAAGTGACGTTCCAGCCGGGGTCGAATGCGGACTCGGCGGTGACGACGATTTCGAATCTCGCCATGGCGAACCTACGGCGCCTGCCTCCCGGTACGCTGCCGCCCATTGTGTTGAAGTTCGACGCATCGAGCCTGCCGGTGGCGCTGCTGACATTCAAGGGCGAGGGCCTGACGGAGACCAAGCTTCGCGACCTGGCGCAGGTAACGGTTCGCAACCAGGTGGCGAGCGTTCCCGGCGCGTCCGTGCCACAGCCGTTTGGCGGGACGATGCGGCAGATCATGGTGTACGCAAATCCGAACAAGCTGGAAGCGTACGGACTGAGTCTCATGGACGTCGTGCGGTCGCTGTCGACGGCGAATCTGATTCTGCCGGCGGGCGATTTGCAGGTGGGCGAGCGCGACTACAACATCTACACGAACAGCCAGCTTCGCGATCTGCGGGAAATCAACCAACTGCCGGTGAAGATGGACGGGCTAACGCCGGTTCGCATTGCCGACATCGGCGAGGCGCGCGACGCGCAGCAGTTGCAGACCAACATCGTGCGGGTGGACGGGCAGCGTTCGGTGTACCTGCCGGTGCTGAAGCAGGGCGGCGATTCGAACACGATCGAGGTGGTGGAAGGGTTGCGCAAAGCCTCGTCGAAGCTGGTGGACGTCCCGAAGGAACTGGTTACCGAAGTGGTGTTCGACCAGTCGGAGTTCGTGAAAACGGCCATCGAAACGCTCCTGCACGAAGGCGCGATCGGACTGGTGCTGACATCGATCATGATCCTGGTGTTTCTGGGAAGCATGCGGGCGACGCTGGCCGTGTTCTTTTCGATTCCGCTGTCGGCGCTGGCGACTTTAATGGCGCTGGCGATTAGCGGAGGTTCCATCAACAGCATGGTGCTGGGCGGCCTGGCGCTCGCGTTTTCGCGGCTGATCGATAACTCGGTTGTGGTGCTCGAGAACATCTTCCGGCATCTCGAACTGGGCGAGCGCCCGGAGGTGGCAGCGGAAAAAGGCGGGCAGGAAGTGGCGCTGCCGGTGCTGGCTTCGACCATCACGACGGGAGTGGTGTTCTTTCCGGTGACGATGTTGTTCGGCGTCAGCCGGTACCTGTTTTCGGCGTTGGCGCTGGCCGTGGTGATCTCGCTCGCGGCGTCCTATATCGTCGCCATGACGGTGGTGCCGTTGTTCTGCGCGAAGTTCATCCGGCTGACCCACCCGAACCTGCAGGAAAGCGTGAGTTGGGGACAGCGGTTCAACAACTGGTTCAACGCGCTGTTCGACCGGGGGCTGGGGTGGTACGAATGGATGCTCGGTCCCGTACTGCGGCGGCCGGTGGTCACGCTGGCGGCGTTTGCCGTGATGTTCGCGCTGACGTTCCTGCTGTATCCGTCGATGGGGATGTCGTACTTTCCGCGCACCGATCCGGGACAGTTTGTGATGAACCTGAAGCTGCCTTCGGGTACGCGATTGAGCGTCACCGAACAGAATGTGGCGAAGGTGGAAGGGCTGGTTCGCGAGGTTGTGCCGCCGGGCGAGTTGGGCAAGATCGTGTCGAACATCGGGATTACGCCGGATTTTTCGGCTGTCTACACATCGAACGCCGGGATGCACACGGGGTTCGTACAGGTGAGCCTGGCGAAGGGGCACAAGGTCAGCAGCCATGCGTACATGGAGCGGGTACGGCGGCGGATTGCGAAGGACTTGCCGCAGATCGAAACGTATTTTCAAACCGGCGGTCTTGTGGACGCGGTGCTGAACATGGGTATGCCGGCTCCAATCGATATTCAGGTGAGCGGATCCAATCTGCAGCGGGATTTTACGTACGCATCCGAGTTGGCGAGCCGGGTTCGCGAATTGCCGAACGTGGCCGAAACGTATATTCCGCAGAACCTCGATTATCCGGCGTTGAAGCTGGATATTGACCGCATTCGCGCGGGGCAATTGGGGTTGACGCAACGGGAAATCGTGGACAATGTCGTGACCGCGCTGAACTCCAGCGGTATGATCTCTCCTAACTTCTGGATCGACCCGCGGAGCGGTAACGACTATCTGCTTGCCGTGCAGTACGGCGACAATCAGATCCGCGATCTGGAAGGCCTCAAGGCCATTCCAATTCGGGGCGCGCGGGCTGACCAACCGGCGCGCCTTGATGCGATGAGTAAAACGTCGAAGATCCTTTCGCCGACCGAAGTGGATCATTACCAGTTGCGGCGAACCGTCGACATCTATGTCCGGCCGCGTGGCGAGGACATGGGCGAATTGGGTACGCGGATCGAGCGGGCGATTGCGAATTCGAGAATCCCCGATGGCACGCTGGTGGAAATGCGCGGCTCGATCCAGGCGATGCGGACGTCGTTCAGCAGCTTCGGCAAAGGTTTGGTGCTGGCGGTGATCCTGCTGTACCTGGTGCTGGTGGCGCAGTTCCGGTCCTTCAGCGATCCGTTGATCATTCTGCTGGCGGTGCCGCCGGGGATTATGGGCGTACTGATAACGCTGGTGGCAACCGGCACGACGCTCAACGTCATGTCGCTGATGGGCATCGTGATGCTGGTTGGCATTGCCGTATCGAATTCGATTTTGATTGTGGAGTTCACGAATCACTTGCGCTCAGAAGGCATCGAGGTACGGGAGGCGGTGGCAACGGCTTGCCGGGTACGACTGCGGCCGGTGTTGATGACGTCGCTGGCTACGCTGATCGGGTTGCTGCCGATGGCCTTGAAGATGGGCGAAGGCAGCGAAGCGTACGCGCCTCTGGCCCGCGCGATCATCGGTGGCCTGGCGGTGTCGGTGGCGTTCACCGTGATCCTGGTGCCCGCCGGGTACTTCCTGATGCATCGCAACGATCCGTTTGTTCCCGTGGTGGTGGCGCCGCATGAATAGGCTCTTGTTTGGCGTGTTGTTTTGCGGCGCGGCAACGCTGTTCGCGGCGACGCCGTTGACTTTGGAAGAAGCCGTGCGCACGGCGATTGCGAATCATCCGCAGTTGCAGCGCGCGCAGGCGTTGCAGGAGGCAGCGGCGGCAGTGCCGGACCAGGTACGGTCGCGCTTGTATCCGCAGGTGAACGCGCTGTCGTCCGGGGCGCTGTCGGAAGATGCGAACACGCGCATCCTGGCCGGGGGATTGAACAATCCGCTGATCCTGAATCGCTGGGGAATCGGCGCGAGCGCGTCGCAGATGCTGACGGATTTCGGACGTACGAAAACATTGGCGGAGTCCGCGGCGTTACGCGCCGAATCGGCACAGGCGGCGGTGGCGGTGGGCCGTGCGGAGGTCCTGCTGCGGGTGTACCGCGGGTACTTTGGCGCGCTGCGGGCGCAGGCGATTCGACGGGTCGCGCAGCAGACGGTAAAGGCTCGCGAACTGGTGGCGGATCAGACATCGGTGCTGGCGCAGAACAAACTGAAGTCCGATTTGGACGTCACGTTCGCGCGGGTGAATCTGCAAGAGGCGAAGCTACTCGAAAACAATGCCGTGAATGCAGTTCGTTCCGCGATGGTGGATCTTTCAAACGCAATGGGCCTCGATCCCGGCGCGTCGCCCGACTATGTGTTGAGCGAAGACGGATTGCCGTCGCCGTTGCCTGATGTGTGGGCGGAAGCGGCACAACAGGCGCTAACGAACCGGCCCGAATTAAAGCAGGCG
>JAFDVT010000196.1 GCA_018268875.1 Acidobacteriota bacterium | reverse complement strand
CGAAATCAATGCCGCGCAAAATATCCACGCGATGCGTTCCGGTGTCGATGGACCGGGTCAATCCTGTCACTTGAATGATGGGTGATGGCACGGGAAAGCAGGCTGAACTTTTTATTATGGCATTAGTGAAGTTTCAGAACGTTCTTTTCCTCTCGATCCTGGGTCTGTTGAGCGCCTGTAGCGAGGCGCCGAAGGAACCCGCGCCTCCGGCCTCCACAAGCAAGGCGACGCCGCTTCCGGTTTCGCCCGAACCGGCCAAGCCCGTTGACGACGATGGCCGTCCGGTGATCGTCGCGTTTGGCGACAGTCTTTCGGCGGGTTTTGGCCTCGAAGCCGGCCAGAGCTTTCCCGATCAATTGCAGAATCTGATCAACGCGAAGAACTTGAAATACCGTGTGGTGAACCAGGGCATCAGCGGCGACACGACGTCCGGCGGTGTGGCACGCATCGACCAGGCGGTGGCGCTGAAGCCGAAGATCGTGCTGCTGGAACTGGGCGGCAACGACGGACTTCGCGGCATCCCCGTCGCCAACATCCGCAAGAACCTGGACACGATGATCCGGCGTTTCAAGGAAGCCGGAGCCACCGTTGTGCTGGTGGGCATCACGCTGCCGCGCAACTACGGCGACGACTACATTCGCGGCTTCGAAAAGAATTATTCGGAACTAGCGAAGGAACACTCGCTGACCTACGTCCCCTTCCTTCTGGATGGCATCTGGACGCCTACCGGAGGCACGCCCGGCATGTTGCAGGACGATGGCATCCATCCGACGGCCAAGGGTACGCCTGTGATGGCGGCGACGGTGTTTAAGAAGATCGAGAAACTGCTGCTCTAGGCTTCCATCCGAACTCCTGCAGGTCCACCTTTTTGCCGCTGAACCGGACGCCTTCGGATTCCAGGCGAAACCGTTGTTCGAACGCGCTGTGCCCGGTGAGCGAAATCCGGCCGCCGGCGCCCAGCACGCGGTGCCAGGGAACTAGGCCGTCCCGCAAGGCGCGAGCCACCATGCGGGGCGCGCGAGGATACCCCGCGACCTCGGCAATCTGGCCGTAGGTCGCCACTTTGCCTTTGGGGATGCGGCGAACCGCGGCGCGCATCGCCAGTATCATTTCCTGCTGCATAATAGCGTTCAGTGGGACTGGAAGCCACAGCCAAAGTAACACTCGCCGGAACATCCATTGGCGAGGCAAAGGTCGCGTACGAAGGCGCGTTTCTGCTCATCCGCGGCGCCTCGCAACGGGTCAAGGTCCTTGCCGGCGACCTGCGGGGCGCGTCTGCCGCCGGTGGCATCCTCCGCGTCGAATTCGCGGAAGGGCCGGCGGAGATCCACCTGGGCGAACCTCTTCTGGCGGCCAAGTGGGCGGACAAGATCGCGAACCCGCCGACGCGAGCATCCAAGCTCGGCATCAAGCCTGGGGCCAGCGTCTATGCGCAAGGCAAGTTCGACCGCGAGTTCGAAAACGAAGCGCCAACTCGCGAGGCATCGCCCGCGCAGGCGGACCTGCTGTTCCTCGAAATCGCGCAACCGCCGGAACTCGCGGACGCGGTGGCGCTGGGCCGGCAAATGCACGCTAAGGCGGCGATCTGGGTGGTGTACCCGAAGGGCCGCAAGGACACCGTGACCGAAATGCAGGTGCTGACCGCGATGCGCGAGGCCGGGTTCACCGACACCAAGGTTTGCGGCTTTAACGCCACACATACGGCGCTGCGTTTTGTTCGCCGCAAAGCCCGTTAAAATAAAGAACAACAATGTCCGCATCGGAAACACCGTCTTTTGAGACGGGCCTCAAGGAACTTGAGGAAATTGTGAAAGAGATGGAATCCGGCGACCTCCCTCTCGAACGCGCGCTCGCTCTTTTTGAACGCGGCATGTCCTTGAGCGACGCCTGCCGCAAGCAGTTGGAGGAAGCGGAAACACGCGTCGAAATCCTGATGCAGCGCGGCAACAAGATGATTGCCAAGCCGTTTGAACCGCCGGCAAAATCCTAACGAACATACGAATGACTCTGGACGACTTTATCCGGGAGCAGGCGGCCTTGGCCGACGCCGCCCTGAACCGCTGGACTCCCGCCGAAACCAGCGCGCCCGAAACCATCCACAAAGCGATGCGCTACAGCCTGTTTGCGGGCGGCAAACGCATCCGGCCTCTGCTGTGCCTGGCGTCGGCCAAAGCGGTGAATCCCAATGCGGCGGGCGTCGAGAACGCGGCCATCGCGCTCGAACTCATCCATACCTATTCGCTGATCCACGACGATCTGCCGGCGCTCGATAACGACGATCTGCGGCGCGGCCGCCCGACCAATCACAAGGTGTTCGGCGACGCGATGGCCATCCTTGCCGGGGATTCGCTGCTGACGCTGGCGTTTGAAGTTCTGTCCAAGCTGCCGGAGACGCCGGACAAGACCAAGGTCGCCCTGATCGCCGAACTTGCTACCGCTTCGGGCACCGTCGGAGGCATGATCGGCGGCCAGGTGCACGACATCGAAGGCGAACGCCAGAAGCCCACAGCGGAACTCTTGGAACGCATTCACCGCGCCAAGACCGGAGCCTTGCTTCGCGCCAGCGTACGCATGGGAGCGATCTATGCGGGCGCCACCGAAGCCCAGTATCAGGCTCTGTCGAGCTACGGCGAACACATCGGCCTCGCGTTCCAGATCGTGGACGATATTTTGGACGTCGAACAGTCCTCCGAAGAACTGGGCAAGACCGCCGGCAAAGATCAGGCGCAGGAAAAGATCACGTTCCCGGCCGTGTATGGACTGGCGAAGTCCAAAGAAATGGCCGAAGCCGAACGTCTGGCCTCGCATGAGGCGCTGGCGTCGTTTGGCGAGGAAGCGCGCTGGCTGCGCGAGATCGCCGACCTGGTTGTGCATCGGAAGAGTTAGTGAAACTTCGCGCGGACCAACTGCTGGTGGATCGAGGCCTCGCCGAATCGCGCGAAAAGGCGAAGGCGTTGATCCTGGCCGGGGCGGTTCGCGTCAACGGGCAGCGCGTCGACAAACCGGGCCATAACATTGCCGGCGATGCGCAGGTGGAAGTCACGCAGAAGCTGAAGTACGTCTCGCGCGGCGGGCTG
>JAFDVT010000195.1 GCA_018268875.1 Acidobacteriota bacterium | reverse complement strand
GGATCGCCTATGGACATCTGGCGGCCGCGTACCTGGTTCACACGGGCGACGCCGATTGCTGCTTGGCCACGAGATCGGCGGCGAATGCGTTCGGGCTGGATTTTGTGCCGCTGCGCGCGGAACGGGACGGCGTCGTGCTGCGGCGCGAGGCGTTAGAGTTGCCGGCCGTGCAGATGTTCCTGGATGTGCTGCAAAGGTCGAACCTGCGGCGCAAGCTGGAGGTTCTGGCCGGGTACGACACGTCGCAAACCGGCGCGGTGCTGGCGTAGGGGGGGGAGGCAAGCGTGCGTTCTGTTGCGGGATTTGTGTTGGCGGCTGTTGTTGCGATGGCGCAAGTGAAGTTGCCCGCTCCAGTCGTGCCGGCCGACAACCCGATGTCGGACGCTAAGGTGGAACTGGGCAGGCGGCTGTTTTACGACAACCGGCTTTCGGGCAACGGGCAGCAGTCCTGCGGGAGTTGCCACCGGCAGGAACTGGCGTTCACCGATGGGCTGGCGCGGGCCAAGGGTTCGACGGGCGAGGTGCATCCAAGGTCCAGCATGAGCCTGACCAACGTCGCGTACGTGCCGTTTTTGACCTGGGCCAACGCGGAGATGGCGACGCTCGAAAAGCAGGCGCTGGTACCGATGCTGGGTACGAAACCGGTGGAGTTGGGTACCCGCGAGGCGGCGCTTGTGCAGGCGCTCCAAGGCGACGCGATCTACAAGCCGCTGTTCGCGGCCGCGTTTCCACAGGAAGGCGTGTCGCTCGCGACGGTGGCAAAGGCGATTGCGGCGTTTGAACGAACGCTGATCTCCGCGAAGTCGCCGTACGACCGGTATCGCTATGGCGGCGATGCAAATGCGATTTCCCCGGCCGCCAAGCGCGGCGAAATTGTGTTCTTTTCGAGCGAAAAAGCGGGTTGTTTCCAATGCCACGGTGGTTGGAACCTGGGCGGTATGGTTCGCTATGCCGGGAGCAGGGAAGCGCCGTCGGAGTTCCGGAATACTGCGGTGGAACGAGGCCCCGCGGTGTTCCGCACACCGTCGTTACGCAACATCGCGGTGACCGCGCCGTACATGCACGACGGGAGTCTTGCAACGCTTGAGACGGTGGTGGATCACTATGCCGCTGGCGGCACGTTTCCGGACAATCCGGACAAGGACGCTCTGATGCGTCCGTTGCCGTTGACCGCGCAGGACAAGGCGGATCTGGTGGAGTTCCTGCGGACGCTGACGGACGAAGAGTTCCTGCGCGATCCGCGATTTTCGAACCCGTGGGCGGCGAAGCGATAGTAGAGTAGGACCATGTTCTTCGCCTTTCGGACGACCCTGCTCGCTTCTTTGTTGTTTGCGGGCGCAATGCCGGAGTACACGGAAAGCGGCGCGGTGCGATTTCCAGCGGATTACCGCGAATGGGTGTTCCTGTCTTCCGGCTTGGGCATGACGTACGGACCCACGGCGCAAGCTTCGTCTTCTCCGCTGTTCGATTCTGTGTTCGTGAACCCGGCGGCTTGGGCGGAGTTCAAGAAGAGCGGCAAATGGCCGGACGGCACCATGTTCATTCTCGAAGTTAGGCGGTCGGTGTCCGAAGGTTCGATCAACCGCGGCGGGCATTTTCAGGGAGAGATCGCGGGGATTGAGGCGTCTGTGAAGGATACGAAGCGATTTCCCGGCAACGGCTGGGCCTACTTTTCCTTTGGAGGCAAGGGCACGGTTACGGAGGCTAGCCCGCTGTCCACCAAGTCCAGTTGTTACGGGTGCCATTCGGCGAATGGAGCGGTGGACAATACGTTCGTCCAGTTCTATCCGACGGCGATGCCGATCGCTCGGGCGAAAGGCACGTTCCGGCCTTAGCGGCGGTCGGAATCTTCTGCCGTCGTGACTTGCGATTCCCCGTGGCTACCGACGGAGGCCGAGATGGCCTGCTCCTCGCGAGGAGCGAAGTTCAGGCGGGCGGCGATGAGCTGTTCGGGCGTTTGACTGGATTTTGCGATGCCGGACTTGCCGTGCTTCGTGGTGCCAAGCAGGATGTGATAGATTTCGTGAACCGCAACGCGCGCCACCGCGCGTCCGAGCATCGTTTCGCGTTCGAAGGCCGAGTGGGTCGAACGGATAATGGCCTCGCCGGCGTACTTGCGAATCTGGTCGCAGCGTACTTCGGCGAAGGACAGAACCTTGCCGTCGGTGACGTGGGTGAGGCCCAACGCTTCCGCCGAGCGGGGAACAAAGCCGCCGACTGAGACGATAGGCGCAAACACCGGCAGGCAGGATCCCGTCAATCGGATCACCGCCAGCCTGCCCGGCACTTCGCCGCGCCCGTCGTGCCAGCGCACGTCAACACCCGCGGTCTCGAGCGTTGCGGCAACCTCGCTGCGGATGACGGCAGCGGTGGCGGCGGTCGTGGATTCAATCTTTTCGAGATAAATGGTGAGGCGTCCCGGCTTGGGCGATAGCCCGGCGGCGGGGGGAAGATCCGAACAAAACGCAGCAGTCGATACACTCGCCAGCAACAAAGCCAGGCAGCGGCACATGGCGCCTCCAACAGCAATGCAACCAGGCACTGCCAACCTGACTATATCAATTTTCCCGCGCCAAGGCGGAGGCTAGATGTAGTACATCAGCGCTTCTTCGGATTCGCGCTGCGCGGTTTCGTGGCGGCTGCGGGCGTCGTCCATGCGCTGGCAGAGTTGGGCGAGCGTAGTGTGATCGAGGATGGCGGCGGTGGCATCGCGAACCTCGCGCATCACCATTTTGGTGCCGCAGAAGCGGTCGTCGACGCACTCGTCGCACTTGCGGTATGCGGTTTCGCTCGCGCAAGGCAGCGCGGCGAGGGGACCTTCCATGACGCGGATGATGGAGCCGACGGTGACACGTTCGGGCGGGGATTTGAGCGCGTAGCCTCCACCCTTGCCCTTCTTGCTGACCACAAGGCCTTCACGCTTGAGGTACAGCAGGATGTTTTCGAGGAAGTCCTGAGGGATGGACTCTTCTTTGGCCAGCTTTGAGATCAGCGTGGGCCCTTGCCCGAAGTTACGCGCCAGAGCGTAGAGCGCGCGTAAAGAGTACTGAGTTTTCTTGGAGAGCGTGCGCACTGCTACCTGATTTTCTCATACCGGGGCGCGGCGGCGAGTCGTATGCGGATCGCATGTCACAGCATAAAAAACGCTCGTCTGACGAACGGCTGACAGCGTTCGAGCGGCCGTTGGAGGCGCGTCCATCGGGAGAGCCTCCAACGGCGAAGCTGCCTTAGTGAGTTACTACTGCGCTTTGGACGACGCGCGGCGGCCTTTGCGGGGGCCCCGGGCGGCGTCTTCCGATGACGGTGGTTTTTCGCCCATCGGAGCGTCCATCAGGTTGAGCTTGTAAAGACCTCCGAAGACGTAGCCGACGAAGTAAATCTCGTCGTCATCGCCGGTGCCAAACGAGGAAACGGCGACGTCGGGCCAGTAGATGGCTTCGGTGGTCATCCAGGAACCGTCCTCCATGCGCTTGGTGTACCAGATGGTGCCGCGGCAGAAATCGGCGAAGAAGTGCTTGCCCTGCCAGGCGGGGTTGGCGCCGCGGTAGGTTTCGCCGCCGGTGGAGGAACAGCCGGTTTCATGATCGAAGGCGAAGATGGGCAGGTCCAGACCCTCGGTTTTGCATTCGCCGAACTCGTAGCAGAAGTAGCCTTCCATGACGCCCCAGCCGAAGTTCATTTTGCCGGCTTCGGTGCCGCCGGGAATGAAGTTCAGCTCTTCGAACGTGTTTTCGCCGACGTCGCCGATGTAGAAATCGCCAGTCGCGGAATCGATGGAAAAGCGCCACGGGTTACGCAGGCCGCGGGCGTAAATTTCGAGCTTGGCGGGGCGCTCTTCGGCGTACGCATCGAAGCGCACGATCTTGCCGTAGGGCGTCGTCGTGTCCTGCGCGAAGATGACGTTGAAGCCAGCCGAGCCGTCGCCGATGCTCCAGTACAGGAGTCCGTCGGTGGGATGAAACACGATCTTGCCGGCGAAGTGGTTGACGTCCGGGTGCGGGATCACTTGCAGGCGCTTCTCGCTCGCAGGGTCGCCCAAACCGGTTTCCGCCGAAATCTCAAAGCGGGAAACGACGACGTTACTTTCCTTGTCGACGTAGGACACAAAGAAATGGTCCTTGGGCTTCTTGGCGGGCGGAAACGCGATGCCCATCAGTCCTTGTTCATTGCAGCAGAAGCCATCACGCTCGAAGACCCGGTCCTGGATGTCCAGGAAGAGGCGGATTTCGCCCTGCGGATTGAGTTCGCGCACCGTGCCGCTGTGTTCGGCGATGAAGAGACGGTGGCTGCCGTCTCGCATCGATGTCACCTGGGTAGGCGCGTTGAAGCCACTGGCGACTTCCGAGTATTGAACGGCTAAATCTTCGCCAAACAGCGAAGCCGCGAAAAGGGCCAAACCGGCCGAAAAGCGCGCAAAAAAGTAGCGCTTCAATGTCATTCCTCCTGCGAGTCCCCATTGCCGCCGGGCATCCGCCACCATTGCGTTCCCGCTCGCCGTATCGCACGGCGGCGATGATGTGGCTGGGCCCGGCAGACTGTATGTTTCTTCGGTTGTTAGCTCATCTCACTCGGACTGCCAAAGGGACACAAACAAGGTCCCGGCAAGGCCGGTACAGCGGAAAAGAGCGGAGCAACTCTTCTCACTTAGACCTTAACATGGGTGAGATAAACGACAGGAGAAGTGAATTTTAATGATTATGTCGCGGAACAGTGGCTCCCAGGTTTTTATATTTAATGGCGAATTCGAGGCACGCGCCTTCGGATAGCTGGCCGGTGTGTTTGCGATAGAGTTCCTGCCACGGGCTGCCGTCTGCGGGAATGGGGTAGACACCGAGCGCTTTCCAGCGTTCCTCGATCTCCTGGTCGGAAATCTGGATGTTGACCGTGCGGGCGTTGAGGTCGACCTTGAGTATGTCGCCGGTGCGAAGGATGCCCAGGTTGCCGCCTGCGGCCGCTTCGGGCGACGCGTTGAGGATCGACGGACTGGCGGAAGTGCCGCTTTGACGTCCATCGCCGATGCATGGCAGTTGATTGACGCCCTTCTTGACCAAAGCATCGGGCGGCAGCATGTTGACGACTTCGGCGGCGCCGGGATAGCCGATGGGTCCACAGCCGCGGATCACCAGGATGCAGGTCTCGTCGATTTCGAGCGCGGGGTCGTTGATGCGGTCGTGATAATCCTCGGGGCCATTAAAGACGATGGCGCGTCCTTCAAAGACATTCTCGCCGCCGGGGCGCTGTAGGAAGCGCTGGGCGAACTCGTCGCCGATGACGGAGGTCTTGATGAGGGCGGAATCGAAAAGGTTGCCGGAAAGGACCAGGAAGCCGGCCTTTTGCTTGAGCGGATTGGCGAACGCGCGGATGACTTTTTCGTCCTGGCTGCGGCGGCCTGCGTAATTTTCGGCGACGGTCTTGCCGGTAACCGTCATGGCGTTGTTACGGATCTTGCCGACGGCCATGAGTTCGCCGAAGACAGCGGGTACGCCGCCCGCGAGGTGGAAGGATTCGGCGAGGTATTCGCCGGCCGGTTGGACGTTGACGAGCAGCGGAATGTCGTGCCCGATCGTCTCCCATTCCTTGACGTTGAGGTCGACGCCGATATGTTTGGCGATGGCGTT
>JAFDVT010000194.1 GCA_018268875.1 Acidobacteriota bacterium | reverse complement strand
GGCGATCGCAACGGTGCGCGCGACGGCCGCCTGCAGCGATGGTCCGCCGCGAGGACCGTTGGGATTCCGCGTATCCAGAATCCGGCAGGGCGTGACGTACCGGAACGCGAGGCTCTGCTCCTTGGGAGGCGCGAAGTAGCCGTTGATGTCCAGCACGACATGCGTGGTTCCGGTGACGAACACGGTGACGCCGCCGTTGGTTCCAGCGCGCAGGATGGTGGAGTTCGCTTTGATGCGGCCGTCCAGCGAATTGAGGAGCGACACCACCGGGCGAGGCTCGCCGGCGGGGTGAATCGTGAGGTACCCGAGTTGGCCTTGCGGCACGACGGTGACGTTCATCGAGTAGGCCACGGCATCGGAGGGAACGCCGCACGGGCTGCTGGTTACCGGGAACGTTCGCTCGGTTAGGGCGGCCATGATTGGCTGTCCCAAGGGTCCCGCCGGGGCGTTGCGCGTGTCGGCGACCCGGCAGGGCGTGAGCGGGTAAAACTCCAGCGGCTGCTGGCCGGATTGCACGACGCCGTAGGTCGCGCCGCCAACGTCGATATTGGCGAAGCGCATTTCTTTGGCGGGATTCAGGGGCGCCGATACCGTGATGGCGCCGTTGCCGGTTCCTGACGCCGGGCTTAGAATCTGCAACCAGCTCGAGGTGGTCGTGGCGGTCCAGGAACCGGTGGCCTCGATGGTGATCTGCGCGGTTCCGCCGGCACCGGGCAGGGCTGTGCCGTTGGACGTGAAGCGCGTGGTGGAGGCGTTGCCAGCCGCTTGCCGTACGACCACCGGAACTCCGCCGATCAGGGCCGTGGCGGACCTGGCGGGGCCGGTGTTGGCTGTGACGTTCAGCGGTACCGATCCAGTTCCGGTGCCCACACTGACGTTCGGCGTAAAGAAACTACTGGCCATGCGGACGGTCCAGGCGAGGGAGGGCGTGGACGAAGTTACGGTGATGGTCTGCGTGGACGCCGAGGCCGGCACGTCCAGGACCTGCGGACTCACGGAAATCGTGCCGGGATTGCCCGCCTGCGTCACGATCGCGACAGCGGAGGCCACCTGGATCGCGACACGGCGCGGCGTGGCGTAGGGATTGGCGCTGACGTTGACGGTGACAGCGGCGCTGCCCGTAGCCGAGGCGTTGGCGAGCGAGGCCCAGTCGCTGCCGCTGAGCGTAGCGGTCCACTGGCAAGAGGATTGGGTGGTGACGTTGAGTGGGCCGGAATAGCCACTGTAGGGAACGGAAATGGCGGTGGAGGACAGCGTATACGTGCAATTGGCGGGCGCGTTGACTTCGACGATGCCTTCGCCGGAAACGGCGGTGGAGGCCGGTTCCAAGACCATCGCGTAGAGCTTGGCGCCGGTGCTGGACCAGAACACGCGCGCGCCTCGCGAAGTGTTCCCGACGTTGGCTCCGGCGGCGGGCACGGGAATGGTGGCGCGCAACGTCAGCGTCGAATCGTTCCAGATCTGCAACTGGCTTGGGAAGTTGTCCAGAATGGCGACGGCTTGTTGTGCGGCGGATTGGTCCGCCCATCCGGGAGACAGCGTGCCCGCGTCGAGTCCGTCCTCCGCCGCGACGTCCGACGCGATGTACGCTTTGCCGCAGCCATAGGTACGGGTGCCGGATTCGTTCGCCCACAGGACCGCGCAATTCGTCGCGCGATCGTACCGTACGGGGACGCCATTCGAGATGTCCCACTTGTAGCCTTGCCAGTAGATCGCACGGCGCGCAGGAACCACGGTCATCAGGGAATACGTGGTTGCGGGCGCGGCAACGAAGCCGGATTGGCCGGTGGTGAGGTTGCGCCAGTACATGCCTCGCGTATCGTTACGGTCATACGCATAGAGATAGCCGTTGCCAGGCAGGGCCACGCCTCTCGCACGCAGCGGGATCCGGTAGTTGAGAACGGCCTGGGGAACGTTCGGGTTGAGGGGGAAAACGGTTACCGATCCGGCATGTCCGACAGCGACGTAGTCGCCATTGGGCTGCAGGCCCACGGACATCGGGGGCTGCCCCGTATCGAACGTTTCATACTGTTTTGTGGACGGATAATAGGCGAGCACGAAATTCAAGTCCGGAGACGCGAGGATGAGGCTGTCGTTCGCTCTTCGATACTGCGGGTCGAAGGTGCTGAACCCGAACTTATGACCGGGGTCGCTGGATGTGGCCTCCTGCGTTACGGTCATCGTCTGGCTGCCGGCCGTGATGGTGGCGCTGCGCGCACTTCCCGTTCGATTGGGATACGCGAAAAAAGTGTTGACGCTGTTGCCGCCGGCGCGTTCGCCCGTCACCATCCGGATCCAATTGGCGCTGCTTTGCACGACATAGCGGCAATCGGACGGGGCGACGATGCTGTTGCGATAAACGCCGCCATCGCGATGAATCGAGATCGGCGCGGATTCAAAGGTTGGCGCGCAGGTGGTGGTGCTGGCCCAATTGGAGATCTCGACGGAGGCCGACGTGCCGTTCACGGCGACAACGTAAAGACGTGTGCCCGTGTTGTCGAAAAACACCCAGCTCGCAAAGCCTGCGCTGACGGTTTGGGTGTTCACCGTGGTGTAGAAGTCGCGCTCGTAAACACCCACCCTTGTCAAGGACGTCTCGACCCCAGCCGCGTAATTTCCCACCGGAGATTCGACGTACGCCGACCCGAAGGTGCTTTCCAGATCCTTCGATACGTCGCCGAAGTACACCAGCGAGGCCGGCGTGGGCGTATAGACCTTGCCGCTCGACGTGTACAAGCGTCCGGTGGTCTGGCCGATGGAAAAGGTCAAGGCGGTGAACGGGGAGATCAGGGTTCTTGCGGTGATGGGTCCTGTCGAGATGTCGTAGCGGTACATCGCTCCGTTCGTGTCGGTGCCGTAAAAGGCCGAGTTGTCGAGGAGGCGCCCGGTTTTAGTGAGTTCGACGCCGCCGGGCACGGTCGTGATCGCACCAGTGGAGATACGGACGGAAGCAAGGCCGCCGACGTGAATCCATTCGGGCGTCAACACCAGACCCTGGTAGTTGGACGCGGGCGTGGGCGTACCCGTAAACGTGTTGACAATGGCGAGAGGCGAAAGGTTGATCAATGTAACCCTGTTGTGATGGCGGACGGCGGCGCGGTTGCCCAGCACCGACATCGCAATGGGCGCGGCTGGCAGGTCGAGGCTTTGGATGCTGGGCCCAAGCGGATCGTACACGTGCAGTTGCATCGGGGAGTTGGAAACAAAAATAATGCGGTCGAGCGCGGAACTGTATTCCGCCGCGACGGGTTGAAAGTTCAACGAGCGGATCTGGGAGAAACCAAGTAAAGGAAGAATGAGAGAAAGGATACAGTAGCGCACGGCCGCATCGTATCACTGATTTCTAGCGAATTACACTCATTGCCCACTCGGAAAGAGGCTTTGCGGGCCCGAATGCGGAGGTTTCCCGGTCCAGCGCGGTGTGGTTGCCCCACAGGATGGAGTCGTCCGCCGCGGCGACGGCCTCGATGCGATGGCAGCCCAGAACCTTGCCGCGCTCGGCGTAGTAACCGTAGCTTCGGCAGGCGAGCGGCCGGACGGCATAGACGAGGCAGGCTCCGGTCTCGCGGTCGAGAAGAGGACAGGTGACCGGGCGTGGGGCGTTGGCGTTCGCGGCGATCCGTTGCAGCAATTCGCCGGACAGCGCGGGACGCAGAAGGCTCCATTCGGGTTCGGAAAGCAAAGGTTCGGAGGCAAGGCTGCGGCAGCAATCGTCACACCCCTTGCGGCAGGGCCAATCGGGGTGCGCCTCGCGGATGGCTTCAGTGCGTTGTTCGATGGCGGCGTGGATCTGGTAGAGCGGCACAGACGGGTCTCACCCTCGTTTATAGCGTGGATTCGGCAGGGAACTTTCGGGAGCGGCAGGGAGTCTATTGGGATATAGCCCGCTATACTGGAAATTGGCGGCGAAACTCGCGCGCCAGAGTTCCATTAGCAGGAGTTTTCGAAATGGCATTGCGTCCACTGCACGACCGGATTGTTGTGCGCCGCGTTGAAGATAACGAACAGATGCGCGGAGGTCTGTACATTCCAGATTCCGCCAAGGAAAAGCCGCAGGAAGGCGAGATCCTGGCAGTAGGAGCGGGTCGCCTGGATTCGAAGGGTAAGCGCCAGAGCCTGGAAGTGAAGGCTGGCGACCGGGTGCTGTTCGGCAAGTATTCGGGTAACGAAGTGAAGATCGACGGCGAAGACGCCATCATCATGCGCGAGGACGAGATTCTGGCCGTTCTCGGCTAGAATCGGTGTAGAGAAGGACCCTTCAGGGATATTCAACTAATGCCGTTGCCGTTTAAAAAGATTGCGATGCTGGCCGCGCTTGCCGCCGCGTCGATCCAGTTCGCGCCCGCCCAACAGAAGGTCGCTGTGATCAAGCTGCAGGAAGGCTTGCTCGCTACCGCGGAGCTGAAGAAAGCGCAGGCCGAACTACAGGCCAAGTACAAACCTCGCCAGGACGCTTTGGAGCGCCTGCAGCGGGAAATGGAAGCGATTTCGGCCAGGCTGAACAATCAGGCCGAAGTAGCCAAGCTGAACCAGGCCGGTGTGACCGACCTGCAGACCCAGGGCCAGCGCAAGCAGCGCGAAGCCCAGCGCATCCAGGAAGATCTGGAACAGGATTTCAACCGCGACCGGCAGGACATCCTGGCCCGGTCCGGACAGCGGTTCGGCGACATCGTCAAGAAGGTAGCCGAGGAAAAAGGCTTTGACGTGGTGATGGACATCAACAACACGATCTACTTCAAGCCGGTTCTCGACATCACCAACGACGTGGTTGCCGCTTACGACAAGGCCTATCCGGCCAAGTAAAAGGGCTTTTCGTGTCCACTTCACCCGACAGTCCGGTAGACGATTATCTTGGTAACTACGGCGTAAAAGACGCCAGGCGCGAAAAGCGCTTTTACCGGATCACCGGCAGCGTACTGGGCGCGGTGTTGTTGGGCACGATCCTTTGGTATTACTTCCGCACATGGGGCGAAGAACAGGCCATCAAGCAGTTCTTCGCCAACCTGCAATCCAAAAATTACAAAGCGGCCTACGCGCAGTTCGGCTGTAGCGACGCTTCTCCGTGCCGCGACTACTCGTTCGAAAAATTCCTGGAAGACTGGGGCGAAAAGAGCGAGTTCGGCGATCCTGCGCAGGCGAGCCTCGGGCTGGTGGAGCCGTGCGGCAACATGGTGTGGATTGAGGTAACGCGTCCGAACAAACCTCGCATCGGACTGGCGGTAGACCCCCAGACAAAGACCGTCGGTTACGCACCATCCGTGCGCTGCCCTGGTGTGTGGCGAGTGCGCGATTTTCCCGCAAAGCTACTGGCCTACATCAAACGCCGCATGTAGCCGCCCAGGGCGCCACCCGGCGCCGAGCCTCCGTCTAATCCCACAACAATTGCACAATGTTCAGTTCGTTTGGCGCCGTAGCCGGACGGACGCGGACGGTCTCGTCCCGAAGCTTCACCGAAACACCCTTGGGATCCGCCGTTGGGATCGTGACACTGACCGAATCGCGCGTCGGGACACCTGGCGGCAGCGAATCCACCTCCACACCGTCAATGGTAAGAACGTCGCGCCCTTTGGATAGGTAGCCCTGTGGGCGGTGGATCAGCAGATTGCCTTTGTCACCCGGAGCGGGCACGGCGAATCGAAAATTCAACAACGGCGTGGACCGCAATAGGCCGGACATAAAGTAGGTCACCGTACGGCCGTCCTTTTCGAGTACGAACTCATACGTGCGCCGCGGATCGACCGTGAGTGGTCCCCATTCGCCGGATGGGCCG